>CAYSLM010000037.1:17448-21598 GCA_964431895.1 uncultured Aequorivita sp. | reverse complement strand
CATCAACCATAACGCGCACGTTCTCATTGCCCCGCAATGATAGTTCGCCAGTTTGTTGGTCTACACTTACCGACGGAAGATTGTTCATAATATCGGCAGCGGTAGGGCCGGCCGTCGAGATATCCTTTCCAATGTTTATTACCTTCTTGTCCAGGCGCTGCTCTATGGTTGATCGCTCTGCGACAATGTTTACCTCGTCAAGCGAGGCCACATCTTCCTCTAAAAATATGGAACCGAGGTCTATATTCATTTCATTCTGCGAAATACTAATTTGGGTTCGGTAATCTTTGTACCCGATATATTGTATGGAGACCACATGGTTTCCTTCGGGAATATTTTTTATTTCAAATTTTCCGGCATCATCGGTTATGCCGCCGGTTATAATTTCCTCCGCTGGAGTCTTTACTACCACGGTAACGTAGGCAAGGGGCTCGTTGAGCTGTTTGTCTATGACTATCCCAAATATCTTGCCCGGCTTTTCTGGAGAATTTGCTGCCCCGTAGGAATAGATTGCAAATAGCGAAAGGAATAAGGAAAAAAGAAGATTTCTCATGATCTTAAATATTAACTTGTTGGTTTTAAGGGAAAGTCAGTTTGTTGGCAATAAAATGTACCTTGTATAACATACTAATTGGAACCAAGCTTTCCGGTTTTCTAATTACATGACGAGGTGTGCGTTTATCTGTTACACTGTCCTAAAAAATATTTCGAGAAAAAAACAAACCCGAAGCACGTGCTCCGGGTTTGCAACTTTACTGCAATTATTAACACTAACCATCAACGTAAGAACCGTTTGCAGTAAAGGGAGTTCTTACTTTAGTATAGACGTTTAGTTAAGTGAAATGTTTCATCTTGCCCTTCTTTTTAACGAACATTTATGAAATGTTGGCCGTGAGTGTTGTAATTTTCACCGAAAACTATTAGTTATGAAAAAGACATTGGTATTGGGCGCCAGTCTAAACCCCGGCAGATATTCCAACCTGGCCATTAATAGATTGGTAAAGCACGGCCACGAGGTAGTGGCCATAGGCCTACGCCAAGGCACGGTGGCAGGGGTGGAAATAGTGACCCATCCAAAAGATTTTGAGCATATTGATACAGTTACCCTTTATTTGAATCCCAAACGGCAGGTAGCGTATTATGATTATATCATTTCTTTGAATCCAGAACGGGTAATCTTCAACCCGGGTACGGAAAACCCGGAGTTTTATGGACTTCTCAAGCAGCACAACATTGGTTATGAGGTAGCCTGCACCTTAGTGCTTTTGGGAACGGATCAATATTAGCCCCAGAAAGGTGAGCAGCCCATTGAGGATAAGTATAAAGAAGCCAAATTCAAAATTGAGATATTCCGCAGACAGCGCACTTATGCCATAGCCTATGAATGGGGTGAGAATGGCGATGGCCGGTACCCATTTATCCTTTACATGCCATTTGGTAAAGAGTCCGTAAGCGTACAGTCCCAAAAGTGGCCCATAGGTATAGCCGGCAAAAACAAAAAGCTTGGCAATTACCGAGGCATCTGCAATCACGTATTTAAAGATGATAATGACGGCGATGAGAACCAAGGATATGAGTATATGTATCATTTTTCGTATTCGGACCTGTTTTTTTTCGTCGTAACGCCTTTCAATCTCCAAGATATCGATGCTAAAGGAGGTAGTAAGGGCGGTGAGCGCACTATCTGCGCTACTATAGGCGGCGGCCGTAAGCCCAAGGATAAACAGCACGGCCACCCCAAAACCGAATTCATTCTGCATGGCCAAGGTAGGGTATAGTTGGTCCTTGTGGGCATCAATGCCATTTTGCTGTGCATACACGGTCAGGAGTAGGCCCAAAACCAAGAACACAAAATTTACTATAGTAAGTACGATGGTAAACCAAAACATGTTTTTCTGGGCATCTTTTAGATTGCGGCAGGTAAGGTTTTTCTGCATCATATCTTGATCGAGCCCCGTCATCACAATGGCAATAAAGGCACCGCTGATAAATTGCTTCACAAAATGGTCGCCTGATTTCCAATCGTCAAAAAAGAATATCTGGCTCATGTCGCTATGGGCGATAAAGTTTATCAAATTACTTCCCCCGAGACCCAGATCGGTGGCTACATAATATACCGAAGCTCCCACGGCCAGTAGCATAAACAGCGTTTGTAGGGTATCTGTCCACACAATGGTTTTTATTCCGCTCTTAAAGGTATAAAGCCAAATGAGCAAAATGGTTATGGTCACGGTTACCCAAAAAGGGATGTTTAACTGGTCAAAGATCAAACTTTGGAGCACAATGGCAACCAGATACAGCCTAAAGCTTGCCCCCACAATTCGCGAGAGCAAAAAGAAAGAAGCCCCCGTTTTGTAAGAAGCCTTTCCAAACCGACCATCCAGATATGTGTATATGGAAGTTAAATTAAGCCGATAATAAAGAGGTAATAACACCGTGCCAATCACCGCATAGCCCACCACATAGCCCAGCACTACCTGAAAATAACTGAATTTGGAGGCCTCTACCCAACCCGGCACCGAAATAAAGGTGACCCCGCTCAGCGAGGCCCCGATCATCCCAAACGCCACGAGATACCAAGGTGATTGTTTTCCGGCCTTAAAGAAATCGGCATTGCTGCCGCCTCTGTTGGTCAAGACCGATATAAGGATCAAGGCCAGAAAATAGCCAATGATCAATAACAGAATGTGAAGGGGTTGCATATGGGGTTAAAGGGTAATGGATTTTAAAGGCTTGATTTTTCGGTAAAAATACAAAGTTTGTTTTTCCCACCATTTTTATTTTTAATACATTTGGAATCTTTCAATATAAAGACGTATAACTCCCTAAAAATTAAAATAATGCGCTTAAAATTACTTCTATTAGCTACACTGTTTTTGGGTGCCGCCTCGGGTCAGGCCCAGGAATATCTCCAAATGATTGATGCCGGTACCTACAAGGTGCAGGATATAATTGACAATGCCGAGGCCTATTTCGCCGATAAGGACAAAGGCCGGGGCTCTGGCTATAAACAATTTAAACGTTGGGAATACAACGCTTTGAGAATGGTAAAGGAAAATGGCTACCTGCCCACAACCCAGGAAAGGTTGCAGGAACTTGAGCAGTGGAATGCCTATCTCAACAGCACGGCCCAAAACCGTAGGGTGCTTCCCGACAACTGGCAGGAGCTGGGGCCGCAGGCCTGGAATGCCACTTCTGGCTGGAATCCGGGCGTAGGTAGAATCACCGGGCTGGCCGTAGAGGATGGAAATGTAAACCACATGATAATCGGTGCCAATACGGGCGGCGTATGGCAGACCACAGATGGCGCACAGACCTGGACGCCCCTTTCCGATTACTTTTCCAATCTTTCGGTATATTCCGTAACCATTGATCCTGCCAATGCCAATACTTATTTCTTCGGATCAACTAATGGGAAGATTTTTAAATCTACCGATTCCGGGGCTACCTGGAATTTGCTTGGGACGATTGGAAACAGCATTGTCAACAAGATTCTCATTCATCCTACCAATACCAATATTATGTTTGCCACTGCCGAAAACGTGGGCATATATCGCTCAACCGATGGTGGAACTAATTGGGTAAAGATTATTACCGGAGATAACCGCGGCTATGATGTAGAGTTTAAGCCCGGCGATCTCAACACCGTGTATGCCTCTGGAAGCGGTTTCCACAAATCTACCGATGGCGGAGCTACCTTCACCACCATTGGCGGTTTCTCAAACGGGCCAAAAATGATAGGCGTATCACCAGACAATGCCGACGTGGTATATGTGCTGGAGGCTGCCAGCGGTAGGTTCGGCGGTTTTTATACCTCCAGCGATAGCGGCGATACGTTTACCAAACTGAACCACGGCGGACTCAATTTCTTTGGTTATAGCACCACGGGCAACGACAACAGCGGACAGGCTCCACGCGATATGGCCATAGCCGTAAATCCCACTGACGTGAATGAAGTACATATAGCCGGAATATTGACCTGGCGTTCCACCAATGGCGGGGTCAACTTCACCTGTACTGCCGATTGGATCCCTGGCAGCGCTGCCTCCCAAAATATAGGTTATTGCCACGCCGACGTTGACGACCTCATGTTTGTGGGCACTACACTCTTTGCCATCACCGATGGCGGCGTGTTTCAGGCAACCGATAC
>CAYSLM010000037.1:13324-17438 GCA_964431895.1 uncultured Aequorivita sp. | reverse complement strand
GCAATGTCAATGCTTCTTATTATGAAGATCTTACCGATGGATTGGGCATTCGCCAGTTTTATAAAATAGGAGTTTCCCAAACGGCCGATGTTGTGGTATCCGGAGGGGCACAGGATAATGGTACATCCTTTTATTCTGCGGCTACGGGCTGGAAAGACTGGCTTGGCGCAGACGGGATGGAATCGTTTATTGATAAGGGCAACATCAATATTTTTTACGGAACCACCCAGTTCGGCAAATTGTACCGCTCTATGAACGGCGGCAATTCGTATATAGATATTACCGAGCCCGGTAATGGTTCGGGCAACTGGGTCACCCCTTTTGAACAGGATCCCGTTTTGCCCAATACCATTTATGTGGGCTATGACCGCGTGTACAAGTCTTCCAACTATGGCGGAAGCTGGAGCTCGGTTTCACAGGATTTTTCAAACAATCTCGACAATCTGAAGATTGCACCTTCCAACAATCAAGTGATGTATGCCTCTGCCGGTCCATTTTTGTACCGCACCGCAGATGGTGGAGCCACCAACTGGGTGCAGACGGCCTTGCCCGGCGGGCTTATCAACTCCATAGCCATTCACCCTGCCAATGCCAATAAGATTGCCGTGGCCACCACCGCCTCCAATCGGGTTTTCGTTTCAAATGACGGAGGTACCACGTGGACCGATTACAAAAAGAACCTCCCCAATTTCAGTGCCCTGGCCCTTGTTTGGGACGACAATGGAAAAGACGGGCTCTACCTTGGGATGGATTACGGTATCTATTATATTGACAACACCTTTAGTGATTGGCAACCCTACAGCAACCTGTTGCCCAATGTAATCATCAATGAATTGGAAATAAATAAGGTAGACAATATGCTGTATGCCGGCACCTATGGAAGAGGCCTTTGGGCATCGCCCTTGGTTGATAGTACGGTAGGGGTTGATGAGCTGATTTCGGAAAGCAGCGTAAGCCTTTTCCCCAATCCGGCCACTTCCGAAGTGACAATCGCCCTGCCCAAATCCCTGAATGCGGAAGTGCGTATTTTTGACCTTTCGGGAAAACTGCTTGTTTATCAAGCAGATGTGGCTATTTCAGGTAGGCATACAATAGATGTTTCCTCTTTGGCCACCGGCACCTATTTCGTAAGGATAAACACCCCAGATGGCTCTGCCGTGAAAAAGCTTCTCATAAATTAATGAAGCGGAATTTACAAAGGAATGCTTCAGAAAAATAAGGCTTTTTCTGAAGCATTTTTTTTAACTTGCCACCCAGAATCTGGCTATGGAATTTTCTTCAAAATTACTTGAAAACGCGGTTAACGAAATGTCGCAGTTGCCCGGTATTGGTAAGCGTACCGCCTTACGATTGGTACTGCACTTGCTGAAACAACCCACTGAGCAATCGCAAAAACTGGCCACCAGTTTGCTGCACGTTCGCGAAAAAATAAACTTCTGCACCAACTGCCACAACATCAGCGATACCAAAATCTGCGAGATATGTGCCAACCCACGCCGCAACGCCAAGATGGTATGCGTGGTTGAGGATATTCGCGATGTCATGGCCATTGAGAATACCAGCCAGTACCAAGGGCACTATCACGTTTTGGGCGGAAAAATATCGCCCATGGAGGGCCTGGGTCCCGGTGATCTAAACATCCAGACTCTGGTTGAGAAGGTAAGGGCCGGAAAGGTGAATGAGCTCATCTTTGCACTGAGCTCTACCATGGAAGGCGATACCACAAATTTTTATATTTACAAGCAAATAGAACCATACAATATTACCACCACTACCATAGCCCGCGGTATTTCCGTGGGCGATGAACTAGAATACGCCGATGAGGTCACCCTGGGCCGTAGTATCCTTCACCGTATTCCCTTTGAGTCATCGCTAAAAAATTCGTAACCCTTGAAACTTTCCGTTGTAATCCTTAATTATAATGTGCGCTATTTTCTGGAGCAGTGTATCCGCTCGGTCCAAAAAGCCACAGAAAACTGGGAGGCCGAGATTATTGTAATAGACAACGCCTCTAAAGATGACAGTCGCCAGATGGTGGATGAGCTTTTTCCCGAAGTAATCTGGATCCAAAACCAGGAGAACGTGGGTTTCAGCAAGGCAAACAATCAAGCCGTTGCAAGGGCAAAGGGTGAATACATCTGTATCTTGAACCCCGATACGGCCGTTTCCGAAGATACTTTCAGACAGGCTATTGAATACGCCGAAAATGTGCCCAATCTTGGCGCATTAGGAGTTTATTTGATGGACGGCACGGGAAATTTCCTCCCCGAGAGCAAGCGCAACCTTCCCACGCCAAAAGTTTCGCTCTTAAAACTCACGGGCTTCACCAAAAAATATTATGCAAGCCAACTTCCCGAAACCGAAAAAGGCAAGGTTGAAGTGCTTGCAGGCGCCTTTATGTTGTTAAAGAGAAGCGTTTACAACCAGGTGCGCGGCTTTGACGAAGATTATTTTATGTATGGCGAAGACATCGATCTGTCGTACAAAATATCAAAGGCCGGTTATGAAAACCACTATCTTGGCACTACCACGGTCCTGCACTATAAAGGAGAAAGCACCAAAAAGGATGAAGCCTATTTTGAACGTTTTTACGGAGCCATGCAGATTTTTTACCGAAAACATTTCAATAAGAATTTTCTGCTGGAAGGTTCCGTATCGGCCGGGGTTGCCCTTGCCAAGGCCGCACATAAAATTGCTCCTGACAAAAAGACACCGGTGCTGCCCGATATGGAGCGCAATTATTTTTTTACGGAAAATATTGAATTGCTTGAAAAGCTTTCTGCAGCCACCGCTACCGTCTTTCAAATGGTCTCAAAAAACGTCCATTTTGACGTCGTGATCCAAAACAGCCTCTTGGTCTTTGATGCCGAGTATATGAGCTATAAGGAAATTTTTAAATTGATGCGGCAGCTCAGGGGCCACAACAATCGTTTCCGCATTCGGCCGCCACAGACCAACTTCATCATAGGCAGCGACCAAAGCGACGAAAAGGGAGGTGCGGTTGTTTTTTAAGAAATTTGAATCCCGAAACGAACAAATTTTAACTAATTTTGCAAACTTAATACGGCACCCGGAGCACAGCGTGAAGGGTTGAATTTTAAAACTTGAATTTTTTAATCTGATGGCAAAATTTGAACTGAAACTACCCAAAATGGGCGAGAGCGTTGCAGAGGCAACCCTGACCAACTGGCTAAAGGAAGTGGGCGATACCATTGAGGCCGATGAGGCCGTTCTTGAAATCGCCACCGATAAAGTTGACAGCGAGGTGCCCAGTGAGGTAGATGGCGTTTTGGTTGAAAAACTCTTTAACGTAGATGATGTGGTGCAAGTAGGGCAGACCATTGCCATCATAGAAACCGAGGGAGGTGGCAACGGCGCCGAAAAAAGCGAGGCCCAGAGCACCCCTTCGCCAGAAGTGGTTAGGGAGGTTGAAAAACAGATGGAAACCGCCCAACAAGCTACCCAAACCCCAATAGAAAGTTCAGGCGACCGCTTTTATTCGCCATTGGTTAAAAACATTGCGGCTACCGAAGGCATTTCACAGGCAGAGCTTGACGGTATTTCCGGCACAGGCAAGGACGGACGCGTGACCAAAAACGATATTCTGGAATATGTGGAAAATCGTACATCGGCACAGGCCCAGCCCCAATCCGCCCAGCCAAAAACCACCGAAACTTCCAGCACCATCTCAGAGCCCGCAAAACCAAAACCTGCAATTTCCGTTAATGGGGAAGATGAAATCATTGAAATGACCCGTATGGGCAAGCTCATAGCTCATCATATGGTCGAGAGCACCCAGACCTCGGCACATGTGCAATCCTTTGTGGAGTGCGATGTTACCAACGTTTGGAACTGGCGCAACAAAGTAAAGGGGCCCTTTGCCCAGCGCGAGGGCGAGAACTTGACCTTTACCCCTATCTTTATGGAGGCCGTTGCCAAAGCATTAAAGGATTTCCCCATGATGAATATCTCCGTTGATGGCGATAAGATCATTAAGCGTAAAAGCATCAATCTGGGAATGGCCGCCGCCCTGCCGGATGGAAACTTGATTGTTCCTGTAATCAAAAATGCCGATAGGTTGAATCTTGTGGGGATGAGCAAAGCCGTGAACGAC
>CAYSLM010000037.1:5277-13224 GCA_964431895.1 uncultured Aequorivita sp. | reverse complement strand
AATCAAAAATGCCGATAGGTTGAATCTTGTGGGGATGAGCAAAGCCGTGAACGACCTTGCAAAACGCGCCCGTGAAAACAAGCTGAAACCAGACGAAATCCAGGGCGGAACCTATACGGTAACCAATGTGGGGACTTTCGGGAGCATCATGGGCACGCCCATCATCAACCAACCGCAGGTGGGTATTTTGGCCTTGGGCGCCATTCGCAAAGTACCAGCGGTCATTGAAACGCCCGAGGGTGATTTCATTGGCATCCGTTATAAAATGTTCCTTTCCCACAGTTATGACCATCGGGTGGTTAATGGAGCCTTGGGCGGCCAATTCGTCAAGCGCGTGGCAGACTATCTGGAAGCTTGGGACGTGAATCGAGAAATATAATTTCTATGTTTTAATAAATATTTGAAGGAGGGATTTTGGTTTCAAAATCTCTCTTTTCTTTTTAACTACTTCAAAATTTCAATTAAAAGTATCTTTGCACTACAAAACAAAACCATGGAACTCAATTTAAAAAAACCAATTTGTTTCTTCGACCTGGAAACCACGGGCGTAAATGTGGCTACCGACAGGATTGTGGAAATAGCCATCCTAAAAGTTTTCCCAAACGGCAACCGCGAAAGCCATACCTGGAAGGTGAACCCCACCATTCCCATTCCCGAGGCTGCCACGGCCGTACATGGCATCAATGACGCCATGGTGGCCAATGAACCCACTTTTAAGGAACTGGCGCCCAAGGTTTATAATTTGATAAAAGACAGTGATCTGGCGGGTTTCAATTCCAATAGGTTTGATATTCCCCTCTTGGCCGAAGAACTGCTTCGGGCCGAAGTAGATTTTGATATGAAAAAAGCCCTGGCCGTTGATGTGCAGACCATTTTCCACAAAATGGAAAAGCGCACTTTGGAGGCAGCCTACAAATTTTATTGCAACAAAGAGCTAAAGGATGCCCACAGTGCCGCAGCCGATACCTTGGCAACCTATGAGGTGCTGAAAGCCCAACTGGACAAATATCCGGAGCTGCAGAACGATATAAATTTTCTGGCCGATTTCAGCTCACATCGCGACCATGCCGATTTTGCCGGCTTTATTAGTTACGATGAAGCGGGGGTTGAGGTTTTCTCGTTCGGAAAATACAAGGGGTGTTGCGTAACCGACGTCATGGAAAAAGATTCGGGCTATTTCGGCTGGTTGCTCAACGCGGACTTTCCCCTTTACACAAAAAAGGTACTTACCCGCATCAGGCTTCAAAAGTTAAACACAAAATTGTAGGGTCAAGATGAAGATTATCTGCATTGGCCGCAATTATGCCCAGCATATTGCCGAGTTACAAAACGAGAAACCTACTGAACCCGTTATCTTTCTAAAGCCAGATACTTCCATTTTATTGAAAAAGCAACCCTTCTTTATACCCGAGTTCTCACAGGACGTTCATCATGAGGTGGAACTGTTGGTACGCATCAACAAAATAGGAAAGCACATAGACCAAAAATTTGCCCATAAATATTATGACGAGATTGGTCTGGGTATAGACTTTACTGCGAGGGATTTACAGGCACAATTAAAGGAAAAAGGGCTGCCGTGGGAGAAGGCAAAAGCCTTTGACGGCGCTGCCGTTGTAGGAAAATTCATAAAAAAAGAAGAATTTCCAGATTTAAATAACATCGATTTCAGTCTAAAAAAGAACGGAAAAACCGTCCAAAATGGCAATTCCATGCTGATGATATGGAAAATTGATGCTTTAATCGAATATATTTCAAAATATTTTACCCTAAAAATAGGAGATATTATCTTTACAGGAACCCCCGCCGGAGTGGGCAGGGTGAAAGAAAACGATATCCTCACAGGTTTTATTGGCAAAACAGAAATGTTTTCCATCAAAGTAAAATAATCATGAACAAGTATTACGCAAAGGAAAGTCTCAGTGAAATCGCCGATGGCGATCAGGATTTTCTACGGGTCCTGGCACAAACCTTCCTGGAGGAAATACCGCCAGACCTACATTCCCTGGAAGAGGCTATTGAAAATGAAAACCGCGAGCTGGCCTATCAGTTTGCGCACAAGATGAAACCCAATATTGAAATGTTCGGCATTGATGCCCTAAAGGACATTACAGGTATTGAGGCTTGGTCAAAAACTTCTAAAAACAAAGCGTCTGTGATGCCACATCTGGAAAACGTGCACACTACCCTAAATCACGTTTTTGAGGAGTTGCGGCGCGATTTTCAGCTTTAAGGATGCTCGCAGAAATCATTACCATTGGCGATGAGATTCTCATTGGGCAGATAGCTGACACCAATTCTGCCCATATTTCCAAGGAACTTGATAAGATTGGGGTGAGCGTTTACCAGATCACCTCGGTGCACGATAACCGGCAGCATATCCTCAAGGCACTTTCTGCGGCTGGGGAGCGGGTTGATTTGGTAATTCTTACCGGCGGGCTTGGCCCCACAAAAGACGATGTGACCAAACAGACCTTCTGCGATTTTTTCGGCGATACCCTTGTTCAAAACCCCGAAGTGGTCCAGAATGTTAAACATCTTTTTGAGAAATTTCACCTAAATAAACCCTTACCCGCCAATATCCGGCAGGCCATGGTGCCGTCTAGGGCAACTGTTTTGATGAACCAACACGGTACCGCCCCCGGAATGTGGATGGAACGGGGCCTTACGGTTTTTGTGTCGCTGCCCGGGGTGCCCTATGAAATGAAACACCTCTTGAAAGATGAGGTGTTGCCAAGAGTGGCCCGGCGGTTCAAAAGACCTTTTATCTACCATAAAACCCTAATCACCTACGGCTTGGGCGAGAGTGCCATTGCCCAGCGTATAGCCGAATGGGAAAATGCGCTTCCGGAAGATATTAAATTGGCATATTTGCCATCCTTGGGAAAAGTGCGCTTAAGGCTTTCGGCAACAGGCCACGATGAGGAATCATTGAAGAAACGGGTCAATTTGCAGATGCAGGCCTTGGTGCAAATGGTAGATGATATCGCGATAGGATTTGAGGATGAAACCTCTATTTCAGAATTGATAGGCAAGATATTGGAAGAGCGGGGCCAATCCTATAGCGTGGCAGAAAGCTGTACGGGAGGTAGGATTGCCTCAGAAATTACGCACTATGAAGGGGCTTCGGCTTCATTTATGGGGGGCATCATTCCATATGATACAGGTTTAAAAACCAAAATCCTGGGCGTGCCCAAGCACATAATCGATACTTATAATGTGGTGAGTATACCCGTGGCGCGGGAAATGGCCGTGCGCTGTTGCCAGCTTTTCAATTCTGACTATGCCATAGCAACCACCGGCATTGCTGGCCCAACCAAGGGTGATGGCGATAAGGAAATAGGTACGGTATGCATAGCCGTTGCCGGCCCACAGGGGGTAAAGGCAGAAGAATTTCATTTTGGCAATGACAGGCACAGGGTGATCGAGAAGGCTGCAAACAAGGCCCTTGAAATGCTGCTAAAAGAAATTTCGAAAAACTAATTTCCTTTTGTTGTACAACACAAAAGATTTGTTTAAGTTTGCACCCTGTTTTAAAATAACTAAATTATTCAGGAAATGTCAAGAGTTTGTGAACTTACCGGAAAGAGGGCGATGGTTGGGAACAACGTTTCGCACGCGATGAACAAAACCAAACGTAAGTTTGATGTGAATTTGCTAAAAAAACGTTTTTACATTCCAGAGGAAGACCGATGGGTCACCCTTCGTGTTTCTGCTTCTGCTATTAAAGACATCAATAAAAAGGGCATTTCCGCGGTTATGAAAGAGGCCCGGAAAAAAGGCTTTTTAACCAAATAATTACAATAATCAATAAAGTCTGTTACAATGGCCAAAAAAGGAAATAGGGTTCAGGTTATTTTGGAGTGTACCGAGCATAAGGAGTCTGGTAAGCCAGGCACCTCTCGCTATATTACCACAAAGAACAAAAAGAATACCCCGGATAGAATGGAGCTGAAAAAATTCAACCCCATCCTCAATAGAGTAACTGTCCATAAAGAAATAAAGTAAGATGGTTTCCCTTTGAAAGGGCAAACGTAAATTAGAGTATCATGGCAAAGAAATCAGTAGCATCGTTACAAACAGGTTCAAAGCGTTTAACCAAGGCAATAAAGATGGTTAAGTCGCCAAAATCGGGAGCATATACTTTTACTGAAGCTATTATGGCTCCAGAAATGGTAAATGACTGGTTGAACAAAAAGTAACCCAGTTGAAAATATAAAAGAAAGGCCACTTTTTTGCGAAAGTGGCTTTTCGTATTTTTGCCTTTTTGAAAAATTTCAAAATCGATACCTTCAATAACGATACCCTGACATAAGATAACCGATAACCGATAACCGATAACCGACCACTGAAATATGAGTATATTCAAAAAGATATTTTCCAAAGAGAAAAAGGAAACCCTCGACAAAGGTCTCGAAAAAACAAAGACTTCCTTTTTTGACAAACTGAGCAAAGCCGTTGCCGGAAAAAGCAAGGTGGACGACGATGTGCTGGACGATCTGGAGGAAGTTCTCGTATCCAGCGACGTTGGCGTAAACACCACGCTTAAGATTATCGATAGGATTGAGGCCCGGGTAGCAAAAGATAAATACCTCGGCACGGATGAACTCAACAAAATACTCCGTGAGGAAATTGCCGGACTCTTAAGCGAGATAGATTCAGGAAACGCCACTGAATTTGAAATTCCCGAAAACAAAAAACCTTACGTTATTATGGTGGTAGGTGTAAATGGCGTTGGGAAGACTACGACTATCGGGAAACTCGCCTACCAATTCAAAAAAGCCGGCAAAAAAGTGGTTCTGGGCGCCGCCGATACGTTTCGCGCCGCGGCCATAGACCAGTTGCAGATCTGGGCAGACAGAACAGATGTTGCCATCGTAAAACAACGCATGGGCAGCGATCCGGCGAGTGTAGCTTTTGACACACTGCAGAGCGCAAAAAACCAAGATGCCGATGTTGTCATTATTGATACGGCGGGCCGTTTGCACAATAAAGTAAACTTGATGAACGAGCTTACCAAGGTGAAACGGGTGATGCAGAAGGTAGTACCCGATGCCCCACACGACGTACTCTTGGTATTGGATGGCTCTACCGGCCAAAATGCCTTTGAGCAGGCCAAACAATTCACCGCAGCCACCGAAGTTACTTCGCTTGCCGTCACCAAACTGGATGGCACCGCAAAAGGCGGGGTGGTCATCGGCATTAGCGATCAGTTTAAAATTCCCGTGAAATATATTGGGGTAGGGGAAGGAATGGAGGATCTTCAAGTATTCAACAAGTTTGAATTTGTTGACTCTTTCTTCAAATAAATTCAATTTATAATAGATAAATAAAATAACGAATCCGCGAATAACCTTTAACCGTTATCCGCGGATTCTTATTTTTTAAACTAGCAACCCTCTAATGGGCAGGATTGTTGAAGTTGCTCTTAGAGCGTTTTTTCCAACCATTTAAAGAACTCGCGTTGCCAAACCAGTGCATTTTGTGGCTGAAGCACCCAGTGGTTCTCTTCGGGCAAATAGAGCAACTTGCTCTCAATACCGCGCAATTGTGCGGCCTGGAAAGCTTCCAGTCCTTGCCCAATGGGAACCCGGAAATCCTTTCCGCCCTGTATGATCATAATAGGCGTGTCCCACTTATCAACGTAATTGATTGGATTAAATTCGTTATAGGCCTTTTGGGCTATAGGATTTTCTTTTTCCCAATAAGCCCCGCCCATATCGTGGTTTACAAAAAACAATTCCTCGGTAGTGCCATACATGGATCGGGTATTGAAAACCCCGTCATGGGCAATAAAGGTTTTAAAACGGCCCTCGTGGTTCCCAGCCAGCCAGAATACCGAATACCCGCCAAAGCTGGCGCCTACGGCACCCAAGCGGTTTTTGTCAACATAGGGTTCCTGTGCTACGGCATCAATGGCATCAAGATAGTCTTGCATGGCCCCGCCGCCCCAATCGCCACTAATGGCTTCGTTCCATTTTACACCGTGGCCGGGCATTCCTCGACGGTTGGGTGCCACCACAATATAACCTTGTGAGGCCATCAACTGGAAATTCCACCTAAAGGAATAAAACTGCGAGAGTGCCGACTGCGGACCGCCTTGGGCGTAGAGAAGGGTAGGGTATTTCTTGTTTTTGTCGAAATTGGGCGGCAGGATAACCCACACCAGCATTTGCTTGCCGTCTTGGGTAGTGACCATTCTTTTTTCAACCGTGGGCAGATCAAGCTGGTTATAAAGTTCTAGATTTACCTGTGTAAGCTGTTTAAAGGTCCTGTCCTTCAAATCAAAGGAAAATATTTCGGAAGCGTGGTTCATATCTGTTCGGGTAACGATGAGCTTGCCGTGGGTTTCGGCCACAATGCCGGTAACGTCAAACTGTCCTTTCGAGAGCTGCTCCACTACAGGCATCTTTCTGGATTTTCCAGGGTAGTCAACTTTAAAAATTTGTTTTGTTCCGTCAACCGGTGCAGTAAAATAAATGTCTTTTCCGTTCTTGGCCCAAATAAAGCTATTTACCGTGCCATCCCATTGGGCAGTGAGATTTTGCCTCACGCCGTTTTCCAGCACGATGATGTCGTTTTTGTCGGCTTCGTAGCCGGGGGTTTTCATCTGCAACCAGGCCAGGGCGCCTTGGCTTGAAATGGCGGGATTGGTATCATAGCCCTTGTTGTCCTCGGTAATATTTTCAGTTTTTCGAGTGTTTAGGTTGTATTTGTAAATATCGGTATTGGTGCTTGTGGCGTATTCGGTACCGGCCAACTTTTTGCTCACATAATAAATATTTTCGCCCTTGGGCCCCCAGATGTAGTCTTCATCGCCGCCAAAAGGTTTTTGGGGCACATAATAGGGTTGGCCCGGGGTGATGTCGGTTTCGGCACCGGTTTTTACATCTTTATAGAAAAGGTGATTGTAGCTGCCGTCGTTCCAGGTGTCCCAATGTCTGTAGTCTAAAGAGGTATAGACATAGGCATCGCTCTTTGGAAGATCGGGATAAATGTCTTTTCCGGTGACATCCTTTACATGTACGGGCTTGTCAAAAAGCAGGTATTTGCCATCGGGCGATAGGTTTTTGTCGGCCACTTTGGCTTCCTCCTTGGTAACTTCGGCAAAATTGCCGCCCGAAACACGCATGGCGTAATACTTTGAGTCGAAACTGTTTTCCGCCATATTTGGCGTGGTTACTTTGTAAAATAATACTTCACCATTGTCGGAAAGCCCGACGGGACTTACTTTTTTCACTTGCCACAAAAGCTCGGGCGTCATGGTGTGCTGTGCAAACAGCACGCTGGCGCATAAGAAAGCCAGTAGGAATGTAATTTTTTTCATTATAAATCTATTTTTTAAGATATGTAAAAATACTTAAAATTATTGGGAGGCCGATTGGGATTTGGGTTTTATGAATTTGGATATTTTTAGTAGTATCTTTGCACACTTTAAAAATTCAGAATAATAAAGGAATCGTTTAAAGTGAAATCAGAAGCTCATTATTCCAAATTCAGAATCCATAATTCATAATCGAATAAAATGCGTACCAAAACCCTAAAGAAGAACAAGATAAACGTAGTAACCCTGGGCTGCTCCAAGAATGTGTACGACAGCGAGGTGCTGATGGGCCAGTTGCGCGCCAGCCAAAAAGAGGTGGTGCACGAGGAGGAAGGCAATATTGTGGTTATCAACACTTGCGGGTTTATCAACAATGCCAAGGAGGAAAGCATCAACACTATTTTGGAGTACGTTCAAAAAAAGGAAGAAGGGGTCGTGGACAAGGTTTTTGTTACGGGCTGTCTTTCCGAACGGTACAAGCCCGATCTTCAAAAGGAAATTCCCAATGTTGACGAATATTTTGGCACCACTGAACTTCCCGGCCTGTTGAAGGCCCTGGGCGCGGATTATAAACACGAATTGATTGGCGAGCGAATTACCACCACTCCAAAAAACTACGCTTACTT
>CAYSLM010000037.1:0-5177 GCA_964431895.1 uncultured Aequorivita sp. | reverse complement strand
GAAGGCATTGAGTGGATCCGGATGCACTACGCCTTCCCCACGGGATTCCCTATGGATGTGCTGGAGGTGATGCGTACCGAACCAAAAGTGTGCAACTACCTCGATATTCCGCTGCAGCATATTTCAGATTCTATTTTAAAGTCCATGCGCCGCGGCACCACCAAGGCCAAAACCACAAAATTGTTACAGGATTTTCGCGCAGCCGTGCCTGAAATGGCTATTCGCACTACGCTTATCGTGGGCTATCCCGGTGAGACGGAGGAAGATTTCCAATTGCTCAAGGAATGGGTCAAGGAGATGCGCTTTGAGCGTTTGGGCTGCTTTACCTATAGCCACGAGGAGAATACCCACGCCTATAATCTGGAAGACGATGTGCCAGAGGAAGTGAAAATGGCGCGGGCCAATGAAATTATGGACATTCAATCGCAAATTTCCTGGGAATTGAACCAGGAAAAGATAGGCAAGGAATTCCGGGTGGTGATTGATAGAAAAGAGGGCGGCTACTTTGTGGGCCGGACCGAATTTGACAGCCCCGATGTAGACAATGAAGTGTTGATCAATGCCGAGGATGGCTATCTGCGTACGGGAGAGTTCTTCAAGGTAAAAATCATCGCCGCCGAGGATTTTGATCTTTATGCGGAAGTGGTCTAGCGATAGCCCCAATACCTTTCTACTTATGTTTTAAGCGAGATAGATAAAGCCCGAAACCTTTGCAGGATCGGGCTTCTGATTTTAAACTAAAAATTAAACACAGACATTTAGCAAAATCATATTTTCAAACCGCGGCGTCGGGAAAATGCGCAGATTTTTTTTACAGACCCTTAAACCATTCCTGGAATTTTTCACCAAGCACGGGCACAAGTTTCTCTTCGCCGTTTATGGCTGCCACCAGGCCTATAATCCAAAGTACAAATAAAAAAATGCTGCCCAGGATGCTGATGATCCAGCCCAAAATAGGGATTACGTTAATTATTGAAAGGACAAGGCCGGTAATGCCCAACCCCAATGACTGGCGAATATGAAAGGAGGCAAAGGGATTTTTTTTCTCGTTGTTCATCACAAAGGCCACCAAAAGGCCAATGACGGTGATATAGGCGATAATCGCCATGGTTTTCCCTTCTTCTATAGTTGAAGGGGGTGTAGCCGAAAATTCGGTCTCTGGGTTTGGATTGTTCATTTTTTTTGGTTTTAAAAGGTTTATGGACTTGATCCCATCAGTTTGATTTTAAGGATCTAACTTGTTGGTTGGTGTGTGTTTATTTTAATCGAAATTGAATTTACAGTTTGCCCAAGATATCCATAACCTCGTATCCGTCGAGCTTGAAATATTTTGGGTCTGATGATTTTTCGAAAGTGGTAATATCCATTTGCGAACTGGGCGTATCACGGTTTTTTTCATAATACACGCTGCGCACCATCAGTCCCCTGGGAAGGTTTTCGTCTTCTATGACTTTGGCATCGGTCTTGGCCCAGTTGGAGAAATCCTTGATCTGGCCGCCAAACAGATGGTTGCCACTAAGGTCTATGCTGATGTCTTGGGTAACCCAGGCATCAACCTTGGTTTTTTCTTCGGGATTGGTATAAATGTATTTCCGCGCCTTATAGCCATTGATGTCTGCAATCTCATCGGTACGTTGCCATTTGCCCGTATCGGCTTCCATCTCGGGGCCTTGCTGGGCCATCTTTTCGGCCATTTTCTGAAAGTTGATCATCGGCATCTTGATGGCGGTCTTTTCCTTTTCATTTACCATATACGTTGCCGCCCCTTTGTAATCAAAGAGCATTCGCGATTCATCCTTATTGCCTTCATTCATAATAAAAGCCTCCCCGGTTTTGCCGAATGCCAGTTTGGTGGTCATGGTTTCGTCCAGCTTTCCGTTTCTCTTAAATGTCTGGGTTTTCATGACCAGGGTAGCCTGTACCGGATTTTCGGGCACGGGGTAGCGGGTATCGTTTTCGTAGGTTATGTCTTCCAAAGCCTTTTTGCCTTTCTCACGTTGTGGCTCGGCGTGCTTTTCTTTCATATCCTGCTCAATCTTGTTCTTGATCTTGCTACGGATAATGCCCCGTTGGGCCACGGTTGGGACCAAAGGAAGTAGTAGAAGGAAAACAAACAAAACTGCGGTATAGGATTTTTTCATAATCTAATGGTTTTAAGGGTTTTAGAAATTGGAAAACTTTGACTAATTTACTCTATATCAATGAACTGTACAAGGTATAATTAGAATTTGGCGTTCCTTGTTTAGAATTTGGTAGTTGCATAATTCTACCGAAGCTATATCAATCAAACCGGAGCATGGTGCTCAAGATGTCGTTTACAGTTTTTGACTTTTGTCTGGAAACGGGAATTTTTTCCGCATCGGCCATTACCAGGCTGCCACCATCGTTTCTTAGTATGCCCTGTACATATTGCGGGTTTATGAGGTGTGATTGGTGCACTCGTACAAAACCGTGCTCCAGCAGGAGCTCCTCAATTTCCTTTAAGGTACGGCTTATTAAAATCTTGTTGCCCGAATTGCAAATAATATTGGTGTAATTGCTATCTGATTGGCAGCGGATGATTTTATCGATTTCCACAATCTGGTATCCAACCCCGGTGGGAAGGGCAATCTGCGAGCGCTTTTTTTTCGGGTTTTGAATATGTTCCCGGAAAAGTTGCCATTGCCGGCTGCTGGTTTTTTTTCGTCGTTTTTCCCAGTTGGAAAGCGCCTTTACTATATTTTTCTCAGTAATGGGCTTCAGCAGATAATTGATGGCGCTATACTTAAAGGCCTTGATGGCATATTGGTCATAGGCCGTGGTAAAGATCACATCAAAATCTATGGGCAGCAAATTGTCCAAAAGGGTAAACCCGTTGAGGTTGGGCATTTCTATGTCCAGAAAAAGCAAATCTGGCGGATTCTGTTTTATGAATTCAAGGCCTTCCAACGGATTGGTAAAAATACCGGTGATGGTATAATCTGAATGGGTTTTGATTATCAGGCTTTCCAGTACTTGGGTGCAGTGCGTTTCGTCGTCTATTATTATTATTTTCGTCATGGGTCAATATTGATAGGTTAGTGTTATTTTAGTGCCAAGTGGGGTATTGCCTTCCTCCAGGTCGGTTATTCTTAGCAGGATGGTTTCCTCACTTATATGGTTGTAAAGGGTCAAGCGGTCCTGTGCCAGGGTCGTGCCCATGGAGTCGTGCAATTTTTTCTTTTGGGCACTCGCCTTCCGGCCTATTCCGTTGTCTTGTATGGTAATGGTCAAAAATTCTGAAGTATCAAAGATTATCGATAGTTTTTTCTTGCTTTTGAGACTGGGTTGCAGGCCGTGCCAAATGGCATTTTCAACAAAGGGCTGCAATAAAAGTGGCGGGATATTGAACTGCGAGAGCGCTTCCCTGTCAGTCACTTGAATGTCGTATTCAAAGCCGGCGCCCATTCGGTTTTTTTCCAGGGAAAGGTATAGCTCCAGGATTTCGAGCTCTTCCTCGACAGTAATCTTCTTATGGCGGCTGTTCTGAAGGATTCCTCTTAAAAGGCTTGAAAAATCGTCCAGGTACACCATAGCGTCATCATTTCTGTTTTTCATGATCAGGTGCTTGATGGCACTGAGACTGTTGAACAGAAAATGGGGGTTCATCTGGGTGCGAAGGGCGATCATTTCGGTCTCGCGAAGTTTGGTGGCAAAGTCACGCTTGATTTTTTCTTCTTTTTCCCTTTCAATTTCTGAATAAAGTTGAATGAGCTCGTCGGTCTTTTCATTTACCTTCCGGTCCAACTCCCGGTTCATTCCCTCCTGTAGTTCCTTATTTTGCTGCAATTGGTGAATGAGTTGGGCATTGGTAACCTCTTTTTCCCGTTGCAGGAGGAAAATGTTTTTTCCCAAGGCCAGTGAAAAGCAAAACACCTCGGCCAGCAGCCCCATCTGGAAGATGATGTTGGGCGCCTGTACAAAATGAAAGGTACTGTCGCGGTCCAGGTAAATTCCCGTAAGCCCGAGATAGCTGCCCAATACCGCGCCAATAAAGAAAAAGCTTTGCCCCACTATGAAATAACCGAGCAGCGGATGCCGTACCTTATAGATGATCCAGAAGATCAAAACAAAATTCAATGGAAGGATTATTGCCCTAACCACCACAAAAAGAGTCTCGGCAAATTGCAGCCCCGAAAAGTAAAAACTGAATACGAAATTGAAGATGGCGTAGGCAAAACAGCCCAGGCCAAGATACTGCAGGATCTTTGCCAATAACTCATCATATCTTTTCACCTTTAATAGATGAAGGATAAAGAACACATAAAACCCTATAAAGGTAAACTGTACAGGCTGAAAAGCAATGTGCGACAATAAGGGGATATGTTCCAAGAAATTGCCCACTGGGGCTACCGTGGTGCGCAATACCTGAAAACCATAGATCAGCAGAAAAAACAGGTAGCCCAAATAATAGAGATATATGCTTTTTAACAACCGCAGCCAGAAAACCACGGCAAAGGAAAAAATGGTAATCAGGGCGATAATATAAAAATAGATGAACCCCAACGGCCCTGATTGTTTGTCGATGATATTCAACATAGCCATGGCATGGCTCTTTTCCGAATAGAGGTGAACATACCTTGGACCTCCGAGGGTGTTCAGACTGTGGAGCCGCGTGTAGATAGTGGTTGATTGTTCGGGTGCCAAACGGAGTTCGGTAAAAAAATACTCTTTTTTGTTTGCGCGCTCTGAAAGCGGAAAAAGATGGCCGTTCTTATATTCTTCAAAACGCCCGCCTTTATTTTGGTAAATAGTCACGTAGTTGTCGTCACTTTGCAGATATATCTTCAAGGTATCCTCGGTGGGATTTTCAAGATCAAACTTCAGCCAGATCGCGGTATCGAGGCTAGAGGTATAGGTAGAATCATACGGCTGCCAGCTTTGTTTTTTTCTTATTTCATTAAAATTGGCATCTACTTGGGCCCGCAGTGCCAAGACCTGGGGGTTTCCTACAAGGTCCAATTGTCCGTCAATCGCTTGGGGCGTTATCTGGCCCCATGACGCGGAAACAATGGTAAGCATAAATAATATGGGAAAGTATATGGGTCTCACTGTTGCTAAATTACCAATCTATTTCTTATGGGGAATGTATTTTTAGAATTCAGTAGGTATCAGTTAGTATTCGGTCCACTTGGCCCAATTTCCCGAATACTCATTGG
>CAYSLM010000036.1:3214-21747 GCA_964431895.1 uncultured Aequorivita sp. | reverse complement strand
CCCCTATCAAGAGATTGAGGGCCAGTATTTTCCCACCAGCATTATGATAAACACTTCAGAAAAAGGATCGAACACCAAAATCGAGATCAACTACAAAAAAATAGACCGCAACGTGGACGTGGGTTTCCCTTTTGAAATTCCGCAGGGTTACCAAGAAATGAGACTGGATTGATATGAGCTATTTTCGCATATATTGTATTGTATTGCTTTCCTTGCTGTGGCTGCCCTCGGTTTCGGCCCAGGTTGACAAGCAAAAGGAGCTGGAGGAAAAGCGCCAGGCCATACTGCAGGAGATCAAGCAGATCAATTCGCTGCTTTTTAGGACCAAAAAAGAGGAAAAATCGGTCCTTTCACAAGTGGAAGACCTCAACCAGCGCATTGCCGCTACCGAAAACCTCATTAGGGTGACCAACCAACAGGCCAATCTGCTTACGCGGAATATCAATGAAAACATCAACAAGATAAGTGCCTTGCGCAAGGAGCTGAAGATCATGAAGGAAGACTATGCCGAAATGGTTCGAAAATCATACAAAAGCAAGAACCAGCAAAGCCGTATTATGTTTCTGCTTTCTTCCGAAAACTTTCTCCAGGCTTACAAGCGAATGCAATATATGAAGCAGTACGCCAAGTTTCGCAAAAAACAGGGCGAGGGCATCAAGACAAAGACGGAGGAACTCCAGCAGCTCAATGCCGACCTCATAGCCCAAAAGAAAACCAAACAGCAGCTCATCGAGGAAAATGAGCAGACCAAAAAGAAGCTTACCCAGGAGCGGAAGGCCCAACAGGCACTGGTGGCCACCCTTAAAAAAGATGAGGGTAAATTCACTTCGCAAATACGTGCCAAACAGAAAGAGGCCGATGCCATTGATCGCCAAATTGACGCCCTAATCAAGGCCGCCATCGAGGAAGCCAACCGGATAGCCCGTGAAAAGGCCCTTGCCGAGGCCAAATCAAAAGGAACCGATGCCGCTTCTACCAAAAACGTGATCACCAAACCGGCAAAAACCGAAGCCTTTGCCCTTACCGCCGAAGACAAGGCCCTCGCAGCCAACTTTACCACCAACAAGGGAAAATTGCCCTGGCCGGTTGAAAAGGGAATGGTGGTCAAAAGTTTTGGCAAGCACCAGCACCCGCAGTTCCCAAACGTGACAACCTACAATAGCGGAGTAGAGATTGCCACCGAAGACAACGCCGAGGTGCGCTCTATTTTTGAAGGCCAGGTCATGGCCATCCAATTGATCAAGGGTGCCAACAAAGTGGTCTTTATTCAGCACGGCGATTACATTTCGGTGTATAGCAACCTGGCCACCGTATCGGTAAAAAAAGGCGACCGCGTGGCTACCAAGCAAACCATAGGCACCGTTGCCAAAAGCCCCACGGAAGGCAGGACAGTACTAAAATTCTATATCTACCAAAACAAGACCAAGATCAATCCGGCAGATTGGATCTATAGAATGTAAGGAAGCCGGAAATACTTCGGAAGCTTTTTCTTGTGGTTCCCAGAAAGCGTGTACCGATAATCAATCTATCCGAAAATACCAGTCGTGAAGACACTTCCCCAAAAACAAAAAGGCTGCCCTGGAGAGCAGCCTTTTTAGCATTATTTGTCAGTTGATTATTCCACTATCAATTTTTTGGTAGCCGTCTGGCTTCCGGAATCTATCCTTACAAAATATATGCCTGTAGCCAGGTTTGAAACATCCAGCACAGCTTTTGATTTTCCGGCCATTTCGCCTTCAGAAATAGAGACCAGGCGCTGGCCCAGGCTATTGTACACGCTTATGCTTGTAGGATTGGTATTGACCTTTGAAAAAGCGATGAATACGGTACTCGAGGCAGGGTTAGGATACATACTCACCTGGCCAAGATCGGTCTTGGCTACTCCCAACACACCGCTCACGTTCACATTGTCAATAAAGGTACTATTGCCATAGCCGTTTATGTTTATAAAACGAAACTGAACGTTCTCTCCCAAATAGCTGGAGAGGTCTATGCTTTCATTCCTCCAGTCACCCGCCGAATTGGGTGACCATTTGCCGGAAACATTTCCAACTGTGGAAAGATCACTTCCTGTCTTGTAATAGATAGAAGTAAAGGTAGCGCCACAATCTATAGAAATTTCAACCCGCAACCCATCAGATAGATTGTTGGAATACTGTGCCTTGGCCAAGTCAAAATCGAGTGCTGCCGAAGTGGCCGAAGTCAGGTCAACAAACAGTGTTTGGAGTATATCCTCCTCTCCTTGGGCGTTGTAGGAATAGTTGTCAAAATAGGCGGCCGTGGTCAAGGCGCCGTCACTACCTGTAATGTTCAGGGCTTCCTGCCAAGTATCGTCATTGTCTGGATTGATGATGTTCCATCCGGGCGGCGGTACCCCATTGGTATCAAAAGGTTCGGAATAATCCAACTGTTCTGCCTCGGTAGCCGAGTAAAAACTGATGGTATCATCATCGTTATTGGGGTTTTCATCGCCCACAAGATTTACCGAAACGGTAAGGGTATAGTTGCCCGAAGCTGGGATGGTCAATGGGGTGGCAAAATCGTAAATAACCTGTGCCCCTGCGGCCAAGGTACCCGTAAAGGTCTCGGTAACAACGGGCCCACTGTCCAACTGGTAAGATACGTCAAAGTTGCTCTCGGGGCTACTTCCAAAATTAAGCACCGTAGCTGATACGGTTACGGGACCGGGATTACAAACCATATTAAAATCGCTGGGCTCGTTATTGCTCTCTATGGCAAGATCGCTGGCCAAGGAACAATTCAAAAGGCCACCTGCATACCTTACGGCTACGCTTCGTCTTCCTTCCCAGCCATCAGTGTCATTTTTGGCTGCTACGGCAAACCAAATTGGGTCTGCCGAGTTGGGAATGGGCACGGTAATATTGTTGGTAGTTGAGGTGCCAACTACCTCCATATATTTATTGCCCAAAATGTAAAAATCATATGATTCCGCTCCGCTCACGGCATTCCAGTTAAAGGTAGCCTCAGTGGGGCATACCTGCACTACCTGGATATTGGACACCAATGGAGCTATGGAAAAAGTGGCATCGCTCACATCCTGTGAGGCACCGTTGCTCACTCTAATAAGCGCTTCTCCAGTGACCGAATTTGGTACGTTCCAAGCGTAATTGGTAGTAGAGCTAGGCACACTGGCAATGGCATTCCAAGTACTTCCACCGTCAAGGGAATATTCAAGGTCAAAATCGGAAGTTGTATTGGCGGGTACGGCATCCCAATGGATAGATTCGGTCTCACCGGGTACAATATGCTCGCCCTCGTTGGGATAAGTGACCGTAATATTGTCAGAAATTATCTCATATACCACAAAGTATTCCTGCGGCCCCATAGGTACATTAAAGCCTTTGATGTTGATATTGTAGTTTCCGGCCGCGGGGTTATCAATAAGTACCTGCTCCATATTGTTCAAGTGGTCTGGACCATTGGTGGCGGGATTGTTGAGGGTAACCGGATTGGGGGTGGGATCAAGGATGTAAGGTTCCAACACATTGCTGGAAGGATCGGTAACCAAAAGGTCAAGGTCATTGACCAAGGCGGGATTGGCGCCCGGTGATGCAGGCTCATCGCTCCAATATACCATAAACCGTACTTGTTTGGTGCCGGCGGGCACGTTGATGGTATGGTCGTTGGAACCGTTTTGGGAAATGTTGTCTGAAAGGAAGCGTCCATCCTCAATCAATTTGGCGGCGCGCAGACCGTTTACTATACCCCAGCCAAACTTATAATCAGGCCCCACATTTCCAGCGTCGTTTGCGGTATTGAGCAAGGTAGCTTTAATCAAGGCCGAAGGAGGCAAAACCCCGCCATTGGCTTCTGAATAGGCCTGGTAAAGTTGGGCAGATACTCCGGCTATGCCAGGAGAGGCCCCAGAGGTTCCGCCAAAGCTTTGGTAACCATTGTTCTCGTTGGTCGAAATCTGGTTCTGGCCGTTGGCCGCAATGTCGGGCTTGATCCTGCCGTCGTGCGCCGGTCCACGGCTACTGGAGCTGACCAAGGAACCATCAAAATATACGTTGGCCGTGGCAATAACGTTCTTGCCCTGCTTATGGCCTCCGGTAATGTTTCCCCACTGGCTTCCGGCACCGTAACCACAATTGTTTCCATTGGAGTTTCCAGCCGAAAAGGTATGCTGAAGGTTGGGTATGTCGTGCACCTGGGTATCTACCGTTCGGGTAATGGTTGTGTAGCCGTCATTGCAACCGTTGCTGTATGACGAATTGGTAATCAACACATCCCCACTATTGATGAGCGAAACGGTAGGCGAATCCAAGAAATTTGACTCATAGTTCACCACATAGAGCATAGCTCCGGCCGCCATACCCCTGAAGGAAGGGTTTAGGTTACCCGCTCCGGCCATAATTCCCGAAACGCCATCACCGTGGGTGCCGCCGGTGCCGCTTGCCGCGGAATTGTCTATCCTTCCCTGAAAGTCTATATGCGGACCCACAATACCATCATCACGGCAAAGCACCCCAATATCGAGGCCAGTATAATTTCGACCCGCTGAGGTCTGGGTGTCTAGATTGCTGGCCCTGTGCAGGCTTCGGCCACGGGTATCATCGGGCGTGGCCGGCGCGACGATAAGCTCTACCCATTTTACGAAAGATAGGTTGGAAAGATCGTCCAAACAGTTGTTGGGAATGGAAAGATCAATAAGATCGGCTCCTTTGTATTGCTGTTTTACGGCTATCTGCCTTTCTGCCAACTGTTGGATTACGTATTCTGCCGAAACATTGTCATGAAACTGTAAGGTCACCAACACATTATCACCATCCATGGCATAAGCGTCATAAGGTGGGTTTTTTAAGCCGGCAGAGAGTTTAGCACTTCCCGGCACGGGCACTATGCTCCTCACCCCGTTATTTTGCATTAAGCTCAGTGAAGTTGCTTGGGGGATGTAGGCCAAATAAGTTTTATGTGGAATATATTCCAACAGTTTTACTTGGTTTTGCTTCATTAGGTCTTGCACCGGCTGGGCTGGAGTCTCATAAAATTGGACCCAGGCTACATAGCCCTGTTGCAGTCGTGCCGACTCTGGCAATTGCTGCCACTGGAAGGTAGAGATATTTTCGGGCATGGAGTAGGTCTCACCCTGGAATTGGATGTCTGCAGAATTCTGTCCATAGGAAAACGACAATACAAGTATCATCGAGACAAGGACAAAACTTCTAAATAGAATAGTAGATTTTTGCTTCATTGCTGTAAGGTTTTAAGAAATATTCGTAAAATCTCCCTCCAAAAAATGTGAAAATTTTCCAAAAGGATTCCAAATATATTTATTTACAACAATTAAACAGGTTGGGATGGAAAAAATTTGAAGGTATTTAACATAAAAAACTTCCTATCCTATTTTTGTATCCCGATTTTTTTGACCGCAGCGTTATTACTATGGAAAGGCCAATGGATGAGAAATGAATTAAAGGAACAAGGCCTTAAGTTCGGTGGCGTCCTGAGGTTTCATCTTTCCCGCAAGGACCAAGCTCAATTGTTTCCTCCGGAGGGCTGCCGCATAACGCGCCTTTTCCATATCGGTCTCGGGAATGATTTCGGGTACCCGCACCGGGTTTCCGCTCTCATCAACGGCCACAAAGGTATAGATGGCCTCGTTTGAAAGGCTTCGTTCGCCACTTTCCCGATCTTCAATATATACATCCATAAAGACTTCCATAGAACTGGTAAAGGCTCGTGATACCTTGGCCTCAACGGTCACGACGCTTCCCAGGGGGATCATCTTGTTGAAGGCCACGTGGTTTACCGAAGCGGTAACCACAATGCGCCGACTATGCCGTCTGGCGGCAATACTGGCGGCGCGGTCCATGCGGGCCAAAAGCTCGCCCCCAAACATATTACCAATGGGGTTGGTTTCACTGGGAAGTACCATATCGGTATAAACGGTAAGGGATTCGCTGGGTGTTTTTGCCTGCATCTATAAAAATTTTTGGCAAAGATACCCAAGAAAACGAAAATGTAGGGAGGGAACCCTTAAAGAAATGGGTTTCTTAAAAATACGGGCAATCTTTATTCAATTTCTTGGACCAGCAACCAAGCATCGGGATTTTCGGTGCGCTGTATCTCGTGCAGCCTTTTCAAGGCTTCCACCCGTTCTTCAAAACTAGCGAAAAGAACCTGGTAAAGCCCGTAGCGATTGGCTTCCATCTTCAATGGCGCATAGCCTTTGGCCCTAAGTTGTTCTACTTTCTTATCGGCATTTTCTTCCATACGGTAGGCGCCGGCCACAATATGGTATTTGCCGGTGTGTTTTGGAAGCTTTAAACTAAGCACGGGCAGCGGATTTTCAATCACGAAAGTGGCTTCCTGTATTTGGTTCTCCACCAAACTGTTGGCCTTTTGTCTCTCGGCATAGTTGAATTGGCGCACTTGGCTTTCATAGAGCTTCAGACTGCCAAAACCTATGGCCGAAAGGGCTACTACCGCAATGGCCGCATACTTCAGATAAGGCCTGGCTGCCCTTCGTTCAGGCGTAAAGTGAACGGGAGCTTTCTCTTCCAATTGCGAAACGGTTTCCTTATGGGCTTCGCGGCTTATCTTTTGTGATTTAAAGGTAGCAAGGCCGAAAGCCGAGGTGCTGTAATTTTCGTTGTGGATGGGCTCAAACTGGAGTGAGTTTTCCTCATTGAGCGTAAATTGCCCGATATTGGGGAAGGCAACAGACTTTCCGTCGTGGAGGTCGCGCATAGTTTGGGCCGTAAAGTTCCGGATGCGCTTTAGGGCGGTTTCATAACTACACTTCTCTACCGAGGCCACATAATTGGCAAAAAGACCATCATTGGCCTGAAGCTGCCTGTTGAAAGAAACAATTTTTGAAGGCGGATTGAAGGTGCCGGTATCCCGATGGATTTGTGCCGAGCGATAGTGCGTAAGAAAAGCCCCGAAGCCAGGGATTATGACGCATTCATAACGATAGAGTAGGTCTGAAATGTATTTGGTAAGTTGCATAATAACAAATTTAGCCAAATTTCACTGCTGGTCAATTATTGTTTTTAATATTTATCAACAATGTAAAAAGTTGTATTTTTAGAACCGCTCCCCCAATATAATAATAATTATTCAAGCCAATGCTGTCAAGAAACGAACTTCGCTATACGCTGGCCCTTCAGCGCATCCCGAACCTGGGAGATATTTCGGCAAAAAAACTTTTGCGGAAAATGGGTTCTGCCGAAGCAATTTTCAGGGAAAAGAAAACCACCCTGGCCAAGATAGACGGGATTGGCCAGATGCGCCTAAAGGAAATCAATCTGGGAAAACAACTGGAAGAAGCCGATGAAGAGCTCCAGTTTATCGAAAAAAACGGTATAGCTTACAGTTATTTTCAAGATAAAACCTATCCCGAAAAATTGAAACATTGCCTTGATGGTCCCATTCTCCTTTTCCACCGTGGCAATATAGACCTGGTGGGAAAAAAGATCATTAGCATTGTGGGCACGCGAAAGATTACCAGCTACGGCAAGTCATTTTGCAAAGAGCTGGTAGAGGAACTGGCTCCATTAAACCCTATTATTGTTTCTGGCTTGGCTTACGGCATTGATATCTGCGCCCATAAAGCGGCGCTGGACCACAACTTGCAGACCATTGCCTGTCTGGCACACGGGCTGGACCAAATATATCCGAGAGAGCACGGGAAGTATGTTCCAAAAGTTGAGGAAAATGGAGGGCTCATTACCGAATTTTGGAGCAGCGATACTTTTGACCGGAACAATTTCCTAAAACGCAATCGCATTATTGCCGGCATAAGTGAAGCCACCATCGTGATTGAATCTGCCGAAAAGGGAGGGAGTCTGGTAACCGCCGATATAGCCAATTCATACAATCGGGATGTATTTGCCGTGCCCGGAAGGGCCACAGACAGACAGAGCCGGGGCTGCAACAACCTTATCAAGCAACAAAAGGCCCATCTCCTCACCCAGGCCGCAGACCTTATATATATTTTGGGCTGGGAAATCAAGGCGTCCAAAAAGCCCGCCCAAACCCAATTATTTGTGGAATTGGACGAGGAAGAAAAAACAATCTATCGTTTTTTAAAGGAAAAGGAAAAAGAGCTTTTGGACATAATTGCACTGGAATGCAAAATTCCGGCCTATAAAACCGCGAGTATCTTAATGAACATGGAAATTAAGGGCGTAGTGCGCCCGCTGCCGGGAAAATTATTTCAGCTGGTTCAATAGCCTACTTTCTCTCTTACCCTATCCAATACGCCTTCGGCTACTTTTCGGGCCTTTTCGGCACCCGTAGCCAGAGCGGCATCTATCTCGGGCAGGTTTTCCATAAAATAAGCATACCGTTGTCGCTCTTCCGAAAATTTTTCGGTCATCAATTCAAACAAGGCTTGTTTGGCGTGGCCATAGCCGTAGTTGCCAGCCTCATAGTTTTTGCGCATCTGGGCCACTTCCTCCTTATTACCAAGGATTTTATATAAGGCATATACATTGCAGGTATCGGGATTTTTGGGAGCTTCCAAGGGTGTACTGTCGGTTTCAATGCCCATGATTTGTTTCCTCAATTTTTTATCATCGAGAAATATATTGATGTAATTGCCCTTCGACTTGCTCATTTTTGTGCCATCGGTACCGGGGATATACATGGTTTCTTCCCGTACCTTGCCTTCCGGAATCACAAAGGTCTCTCCCATCTGTGCGTGGAAGCGGGAGGCAACATCACGGGTTATTTCAATATGTTGCATTTGGTCTTTTCCAACGGGAACAATCTCGGCATCATATAAAAGTATATCTGCGGCCATCAACATGGGATAGGTGAAAAGGCCCGCATTTACATCTTCCAAACGGTCTGCCTTATCCTTGAATGAATGGGCCAAAGTCAACCTCTGGAAAGGAAAAAAACAGCTTAGGTACCAGGAAAGCTCGGTAGTCTGGGGCACATCGCTCTGCCTATAGAACACCACCCGTTCTACATCCAGACCGAAGGCGAGCCAGGTAGCCGCTACGCTGTAGGTATTGTGGCGCAGGGTTTCGGCATTTTTGATCTGGGTAAGGGAGTGCATATTGGCGATAAATAAGAATGATTCATTGGCAGGATCATTGGCCATTTCAATGGCCGGCATAATGGCACCCAAAATATTTCCGAGGTGCGGGGTACCGGTACTTTGTATTCCCGTAAGGATTCTGGACATAGTTTTTATTATTTTTGGCAAAGGTACTTTATTTGATTAATTCACATTGTTCAAATTATTACTTTTGGACTGCCATGAAATTTTTCCAAAAAATATTATCTGCCTTTTACCGGTTTTGGTTCTATCTCGTCGTGGCCATGGTAACGGTTGTTTTGTTCCCATTCCTGGTTCTCAGTATTTTAAAGCATTCGTGGTATCCATATTTCTTTAAGGTAGCCCGCGCCTGGTCTGCTCTTATCCTTTACGGCATTGGGTGTTTTCCGGTAATCAAGCGCGAAATAAAATACGAAAAAGGCAAGAGCTATATGTTTGTTGCCAACCATACCTCCATGACAGACATCATGCTGATGTATTATGCCAGCAAAAACCCCTTTGTGTTTGTGGGAAAAAAGGAACTGGCCAAAATCCCCTTATTTGGTTTCATCTATAAACGTACCTGCATTTTGGTTGACAGGGGCAATAACAAGAGCCGTGTCGAGGCTTTTAGAAGGGCCGAAAAAAGATTGAATGAAGGCCTGAGCGTGTGCATTTATCCCGAAGGAGGAGTACCGCACGACCTTTCTATTGTACTGGACGAATTTAAGGATGGGGCGTTTCGTCTTGCCATCGAGCACCAAATACCCATTGCGCCCATGACTTTCCACGACAACAAAAAAAGACTACCCTACGCCTTCTTCATTGGCGGCCCCGGACCAATGCGGGTCAAGGTCCATAAATTGATCCCCACCACAGGACTGGCCCTCGAGAACAGAAAGGAACTAAAGTCAAAGACCCGAGAGGTCATACTTCAGGAACTGCTGCATCCTACGGTGTAACGAATACCGAGCACGCTATTTGCATGCTAAGGACCGGCTGTTTGGACCAATTTTTTTCCGCCAAATATATCACGAGGGCAAAGTTGACCGTATCTCCACCAAAAAGAAGAAGAAAGTTCAAAATACCGAACAGAAGCAACTCCAAAAGCGAAATGATAAGTAGCAGACGAGCCGCCAGACTACTGGCCACTTTCCAATGTTTTTGACCTTTTCTTGAAGCAGGAGTTCGGCAACCGTAAACAAAATTGATTTTTTGGGGCCGAAACCCATAGAAAGGATGGGCTACCACGAAAGAAAGAAGATCACCGCAGGCACGGCTCATTGCTCTTGATTGCAATATAATTTTTTCCAATAAAAAAAACCGTCCTATGGCGAAGAACGGTTTTTCCATTTGTTTGAAGTATATCAAACACATCCAACTAAAAACTAACCTAAAACTTGAAGCTCAATCCGCTGTAAACCCCCAGATAATAAGGCTTGAAGTTTACAGACGAATCAGAATAGGGGTTGAGCTGATATTTAAACATAGGCTCAATATTAAACGTAAACTTTTTGGACAATTTATAGTCCAGACCCAGCCCAACGTTAGTTGAAAAGCTTACTGAGGAAAGATTGTTGGCCTCTCCCAGCACATAGGTAAAGTTATCTGCCTTTACCGAAATTTCGTTATTGCCCAAAAACAGGGTGCTTAGCCCACCAATTACATTCACGCCCAATCTTCGGTTGACCAGAGCATATTTAAGCTCGACAGGTACTTCATAATAATTGATATCCTGAATAATTCGGGCATCGCCCTGGGTAGATTTGGGCATGATATCGCCAAAGTCACTATCGGGACCGGCAATGGCAAAAGTGCCTTTATCTACTGCGGTCACGACCATTTCCTTGCCACCGTAATCAACCGAACGCAGGGCCACGGCTACCGGCCCGGTGCCAACCTCAATACCCGAGGTGCTATAGCCGAGCGCTACTGAATTTAAACCCGTACGCACGCTAAGCCGATTGCTTAAAGCATAGCTCACCTGTATTCCGTAGCTCATATTCACATCTCCTTTTTGGGGGTTATCGGCAAAGCTTGGATCAATTGATGAGCCGTTTCCTAGGCTACTGTAATAGACGGGGGCTACGTTTGGCGCAACGTTCCAGCGACGTTCCGGCTTTTGTTTGGTTTTTTGCTGCTGAAGATTTTCCTCCTCCTGGGTCTCGGCAATGGCATCAAAAATCGATTTTTTTGGAGCCATCTGCTTTTCGGGCGTTTTCTCCTCCTGATTTGCTCTTTCGGAAGCTTCTTTTTCAGAAGTTGCGTTTTTGGCAATAATCTCTCTCTCGTTATTCCAAATCTGTTCCTTCTGGGTCTGGGGCAATTCTCTTGACCTACCTTTTCCATCGGTCACTTTTTCACCCTTAACCTTGGCCGAAACCACGCGCTCCCCTTTATTCTTTTCGGAAACTAATTGATCAACGCTTTTGATTTTTGATTTTTCTGAAGCAACTTGGATTTTCTCCTTTGCGGAAACAGTGGAAGCGGCAACCCCATTTTGTTTTTCCACGGAAGAATCTGCCGGACTCTCGCCAGGGGCTTTGTTTTCCCGTGATGTTGTCGTGCCGTGGGTGGTGGCATCTGCATCTACTGAAGCATCCTTCACTTTGACTTTGGTATCTTCAGAAGCTACTGGCGTAGTAGGGAGGTTGTTTTGTGGTTCGGCCGACCTATTTTGCTCAGCTCCTTGCGAATCCAAGTCCATATCAGTGGTAATGGCGGGAACATGAGAGTTTGAATTGAAAACGAAGTTCCCCACCGTCAACAAAAGAGCCAGAAGCGCAGCCACCCCACCTAGGCGAAGCCAAAGGGGAACTACCCTGCGCTTCTTCCTGTCTTTCTGCAACTCGCTTAGGATATTCTCCCAAACGTGCGGGCCAGGGGCGGCCTCGAGATGGTTGAGTTTCTCGTTAAAAAGGTCGTCTATTTTTTTTCTTTCCTTCATTTAATTAGGACTTCCTATCTGTGGTGATTTATCCTCCCACCAAGGTTATTGTAAATGCTGAAGCGCCTCCCGAACTTTATTTTTTCTGGGCATTAAAGGCTTCAATTTTATCTTTCAAGATCATTCTGGCCCGTGCCAGGTTTGATTTTGAGGTGCCGTCACTTATTCCCAACATCTTGCCGATTTCCTTGTGCTGATAGCCATCCATCACATACATACTGAAAACCAAGCGGTACCTGTTTGGCAGCTCCTGGACAATTTTGAGCAGAAAATCGAGGGGAACTTCATCGGTTTCCACCGCCACCTCTGCTTCAGGGTCTACAATCTGGGACTCGTCAACAATTTCCAAGGTACTTTTTTTCCTATATTTTTGAAGAACGGTATTTACGGTTATTCGTTTTATCCATCCTTCAAAAGAACCCTTGCCCTTAAACTGTGCAATTTTATTAAATATGGTAATGAACGCATCCTGTAGATTGTCTTCGGCTTCGGTATAATTGGGTGAATATCGCAGGCAGATGGCGAAGAGTATTCTGCTGTACCTTTTGTACAATTCGCCCTGTGCCTTTATATCCTGCCTTTTGCAATCTTCTATGAGCTCTTCTAACGTCAAATGCGGTACCCGTGAGTTATGATTTTATTGTAAAACCCCCAAGCAAGTTTGGGGCAACCGCAATCACCAAGGTCCCTACTGTCCTGTAGATGCCATTGTCTTAAAAGGGTTGCGTGCTTGGAGCGGAATTCTAATTGTTTATTGTGGCGATGGCATCCTTTATTTTGGTTTCGAGCTCTTCCATAAGTTCGGGGTTATCCAGCAGAAGGCTTTTCACGGCATCTCGGCCCTGACCGAGCTTGGTATCGTCATAACTGAACCAGGAGCCCGCTTTTTTGATGATCTCAAAATCCACGCCCAGATCGATGATCTCACCTACCTTACTGATTCCCTCGCCATACATTATGTCAAACTCGGCCTGCTTAAAGGGTGGTGCTACCTTGTTTTTCACCACCTTTACGCGGGTCTTGTTGCCCGTAGCGTTGCTATTGGTATCTTTTATTTGGGTAGAGCGACGAATATCAAGCCGCACCGAGGCATAAAACTTTAGGGCATTTCCTCCAGTGGTAGTCTCGGGGTTACCGAACATCACGCCAATTTTCTCTCGCAATTGGTTGATAAAGATCACGGTACATTTGGTCTTGCTTATTGAGGCCGTGAGTTTCCGCAAGGCCTGGCTCATCAAACGGGCGTGGAGGCCCATTTTGCTGTCGCCCATTTCGCCCTCAATTTCACTTTTTGGGGTAAGGGCTGCCACCGAATCAATGATCACGATATCAATGGCGCCACTGCGAATGAGGTTGTCGGCAATTTCCAAAGCCTGTTCGCCATTGTCGGGCTGCGAGATAATGAGATTCTCAATATCAACGCCAAGTTTTTGGGCATACACCCTATCAAAGGCGTGTTCGGCATCAATAAAGGCGGCAATGCCCCCCTTCTTTTGTGCCTCGGCAATGGCGTGGAGGGTCAAGGTGGTTTTACCCGAAGATTCGGGGCCGTATATTTCAATTACCCTTCCGCGTGGATAGCCGCCTACGCCCAAGGCCACATCAAGGCCCAGCGATCCGGTGGGGATTACGTCAACATCCTCAACCGCGCTGTCGCCCATTTTCATTACGGTACCCTTGCCGTAGGTCTTGTCCAATTTATCGAGGGTAAGCTTTAAAGCTTTCAGTTTTGCATCTTTTTCGTTGCTCATTTTCAGTATGTTTAATGATGGTAAATATAAAAAGCTAAGATACTATTTCTTGTGCCGTGCGACAAAGGGAAAATGTGCAGCCGTAATTTTTTTTTTAACAAAGAAAAAAATCTTTTTAAGCCCTTCTGCCAGTTTAGAAAAAAACGGGAAGGTAGGTAATAATTAACTTGGCAATAATTTAGATAATTAAGAAGAGGTAAATCTTGGGTCAGTCTCCATTACCGTACCGCATTTATCACAGGTGCGCAAGTCCTTGCTACCGTAGAAATGGTTAAAGTGTTTAAGGAAATCGGTTTCGATATTGTTTAAGGGAAAATAAACCTCATACAGCTTATGGTTGCAGTTATCACAGAACCACAGCAGGCCATCCTTCCCGTCTAGATCTATCCGCTTTCGTTCTATCACCAGCCCAATTGAGCCGGCACTCCTACTCGGGGAATGGGGTACCTTGGCCGGGTGCAGGTACATATCGCCAGGGCCCAGCTCCATGATTTTTTTCTCACCGTTTTCCTGGATTGCAACTTGTATGTTTCCTTCAAGCTGATAAAAAAGCTCCTCGGTCTCGTTGTAGTGATAATCCTTTCGGGCATTGGGACCGGCCACGACCATCACGATATAATCGTCAGATTCAGCATATAGGTTTTTATTTCCTACCGGGGGCTTTAGCAATTCCCGGTTTTCTTCTATCCATTTGTTTAAATTGAAGGGTCTTTTAATAGCCATTGCCGTATTTTTAGGATGTATATCGTAAAAATACGGCAATTTGGACTAATAGAAAAGTGGATGTGAGGTTACTTTCTATAAAACAATTGGGTGTAATAGCTGCGGCCTTTGGGGCATTTCATTACGCCAAACCCGGTGTGGGTATAATTGCCCTCTATAATTTCGCGATGGTCCGGGCTGTTCAGCCAGGCATTTACCACAGCTTCGGCCGTATCATAGCCATAGGCCACATTTTCACCTACTACCTGCGCCTTGTCGTGATATTTGATGCCCTCAGAGCGATAGCCAAAATTATCGTGGTTTATCTGCTCCTTCTCGATCATATACTCGGTATGGTCTACGGCAAAGGCAGATGCATATTGGGTATCCATTTTAAGGGCAGAAAGTCCCAAAGACGTACGATGGTCGTTGATCAGGCTTAAAATCTCTGAAGACAATTGGCTGTCATTACGTTGGGCAAGGGCCAAATCAATGTCGTATTTGGCGGCTTCAACTTCAACGGAATCCTCCTTAGAGCAGGAGGTAATCACGAGGCATAACAATGCCATGGCAAGTAGGTTGCTTCTTAGTAGGTGCATAATTTGGGGGACATCAGATTTGGGGCTTGATGTCGGTTCAAATATATTAAAAATTCTTTAAAAATTACACTTTGACGTCGAAAACGTGCATTTCATCGGATTTTTAATTGAAAATCAAATCTGAATCCACTGTTAAAATTGTTCAAAAACCGCATAAACAGTACTATTTTCATTTACTTTGGTATAAATTCAAAGAAGTCGTATTCATGAAAACTTTAACATTTATAATTGCATTTTTAACAGTTTTAAGCTGTAAACAGAAGGATTTTTCAGAAGAAAAAAACCCAAACCCCGACAAAAATATGCCTGAAACCGAAAATTCTTTCGGAATTGTCATCCACGGTGGAGCGGGTACCATCCTTAAGAAAAATATGAGCGATTCCCTGGAAGCAGCTTACAAAAGGAAACTGAAAGAAGCCATTACCGCGGGCTATGAAATCTTAAAAAATGGCGGTTCCTCTCTCGATGCGGTTACAAATACCATAAATATATTGGAGGACTCCCCTTTGTTCAACGCCGGAAAGGGAGCCGTTTTTACCCATGAAGGAAGAAATGAACTGGATGCGTCTATTATGGATGGAAAGACCCTTAATGCAGGCGCGGTTGCAGGGGTGCGGCACATTAAAAACCCGATAAACTTGGCAAGGGACGTGATGCAGAAAAGTGACCACGTGATGCTCTATGGCCCGGGTGCCGAAGAATTTGCGAAGGGCTTGGGATACAAAATGATGGACACTACATATTTCTATACCGAAAACCGATACAAGTCCTTACAGCGAATTCTGGAAAGGGAAAAAGTCAAAAACGAAACAAAAGTGTCTTTTGAAGATTCCTTTATCAAAGATTCAAAATTCGGTACCGTGGGCTGTGCGGCCCTTGACAAACACGGCAACCTTGCCGCCGGCACTTCCACGGGCGGTATGACCAACAAACGCTGGAACCGTATAGGCGATTCGCCAATCATTGGCGCGGGTACTTATGCCAATAATGCTACTTGCGCCATCTCTGCCACAGGCTGGGGCGAGTTTTTCATACGTGGGGTGGTGGCTTACGATATTTCTGCCTTGATGGAGTATAAGGGATTGACCCTGCAGGAAGCAGCCCGCGAAGTAATCCAGAAAAAGGTGCCCCAACTCGGCGGTGATGGTGGCATCGTGGCCATTGATAAGAACGGCAATGTGGCTATGGAATTCAATACTGCAGGTATGTACCGTGCTACTATGAATGCCAAGGGAGATCTGGTTATTGGGATCTATAAAGAAGAATGATAAAGGTTGGGCTAAAGCCCAGATTTTTTTTAATTTCCTTTTTTTCCCCTGGCTAAAGCCAGGGGCAATTTAATATACCCAAATAATTGCCCTGGGCTAAAGCCCAGGGACCAAGGATTATGATTATATTCGGGCTTTAGCCCAAATATTTTTTGACCTTCACTAAAAGCATATTTAGAACAACTTAGCACAAATGTCACACAACCTATGAAAATGCTTCAAAAAACACTCCCTCTCCTCCTTCTCTTTTTTGTTTTTTCATGCCAAGACAAAGACAGACATTCCGAAACCGACAACCTTTTTAAATTTAAGGAATACATCGCCTACAATACCTACGGCAACAAATCCATCACGACAGACATACGGGTGGAACTGGCCAAACCGCTCGACCAATTTGAACTCACCCAGGAACTTGCCGCAGATGAGTACGTGAAGATTTCACCCGCAACCAATGGGAAATTGATCATCGAAAACGGCAAAACCCTCATCTTTCAACCTTCGGAATACCTTAAGCCCAACACCGAATACCGCGTTACCGTAAAACTCAACAAGCTCTATGAAGACATTTCAAAAGGGTTTAAAACCTATACCTTCAGCTTCCATACCATAGCACCCAATTTCAGGATAGATTTAGGTCAACTTCAAAGCTACGGCAAACAATGGCAATATGTGGATGCCTCCATCGAGACCTCAGATGTTATCCCGTTGGAAAAGGCCAGGCAGTTGGTTTCGGCTTCGCAGGAAGGCGAAAAATTAAAATTGAAATGGCCTTCAGAAGCTGAGGATGCCCAATATTTCAATTTTACAATAGACAGCATTTCAAGAGAATTAGCCGATTCTGAAATCCTGATTAAATGGAACGGAAAACCCATCGGTTCCAATAACAGGGGAGAAAAAACCTTTAAGGTTCCCGGGCAGGACAATTTTACCATCGTGGGCGTTAGGGCAAGCGCTACCCCGGCAAGGCTGAGTCTCAATTTTTCCGATCCGCTACAGGAGGACCAGAATTTTGCTGGTCTGGTAACCATTGAAAACACTAAGGATTTACGCTATGAAGTAAACGGAAATGTGCTGAACGTTTATCCGCCAAACCGCGTGGTGGGCGATGCAAAGGTGACTGTTTTTACAGGCATCAAAAACACCGAAGGCTTCGGCCTGAAAAAGGAATTTTCAGAATTGGTTTCTTTTGAACAGCTAAAACCTGCGGTTCGGATGATTTCCAAAGGCGTCATCCTTCCCAATTCGGCCTCCACGCCTGTGTATTTTGAAGCGGTAAACCTTTCAAAGGTAGATGTACGCGTCATAAAGATTTATGAAAACAATGTGCTGCAGTTTCTTCAAAATTATAACCTTAACGATCACAATACCTATGACATCCGCCGAGTAGGCAGGCGCATTGCAAAAAAAACCATCGACCTACAAAAGGATGGCCTGGGCAGCAACGGCAATTGGAAAGCCTACGCCGTCAACCTTTCCAAATATTTTAAGGCCGATCCGGGGGCCATTTACCAACTCGAATTCAGTTTTAAAAAAGAATACATTACCTACCCTTGCCCTGAAACAACCTCAGAAACAAACGACCCTGAGGAGAATGATGATTATTATGAGGAAGACACGTATGCGGCAACCCATTCTTCCGAAGATGAGGAAATACGCGAAGAGCGCTATTGGGACAATGAAATTTACAATTGGCGGAATTTCAACTACAATTGGGAACAGCGCGACAATCCTTGTCATCCAGCCTATTATAATGAAGAACGCCTAGTTACCGTCAATATTTTGGGTTCCGATCTGGGCCTCATCGTAAAAAAAGGCAACAACCGCAGCTATCATTTTTTTGCGACCAATCTTATCTCGGCCAAGCCAGAGGGCAGCGTAAAAATCAAACTTTTCAACTACCAGCAGCAACTTATTGAAACCCTCACCACCGATGGCGACGGCACCACGCTTTATGACAGCGATAAAAATGCCGCCTTTGCCGTAGCACAGAAAGGAAACAACTATGCCTACGTAAAACTGGATGACGGCAACGCCCTCTCCATGAGCAATTTTGACATCTCTGGGAAGGAACTCCAACGGGGCCTGAAAGGCTACATCTACACCGAACGCGGCGTCTATCGCCCCGGCGACAGCATCCACCTTACTTTTGTGCTGAACGACAATGCCAACCCGCTGCCCAAAAACCATCCTGTTACTCTCGCCGTTACCGACGCGCGCGGAAAACTCGTCCAAAGAACAGTCTTAAATAGC
>CAYSLM010000036.1:0-3204 GCA_964431895.1 uncultured Aequorivita sp. | reverse complement strand
ATTGCTATTGTTAATATTTATCTACTATTTAAATCTTATCATATTCTTGACAATTAGTAAATTTATTTGGTCTTTTGTCAAATTTTGCTCATTATCTAAGAGTAAATCCAAAAGCTCCGTTAATATCAACATTTGTATTAAAGAATTCTTTCAATGCGTTTACCGCATGAAGAGTATCTTCACTTCCACAAGTCTCATAGTTTGAATGCATGCCTAATTGAGTCAGGGAGGTTTTTATTATTTCCCCATCCCCACAAGCCCCGATGCCCCAACCGGCAATTGGAACGCCACCATTGCCGTTGGCGGCGCACATTTTAGCCAAACCCTAAAAGTGGCCACCATAAAACCCAACCGCTTAAAAATAAAACTCGATTTTGACACTGAAATCCTTGATGCCACTAAGCCGGTATCCGGTACGGCCAGCGCCTTGTGGCTCCACGGCTCGCCAGCGCGAAATCTGAAAATTGATATGACGGCCACCTTGCGGGCCAGCCATAGTGCCTTTCCAAAATATCCCAATTACAATTTTGTAGATCCCGTCAGGAAATTTGACGAGGTAGAAATCCCCGTTTTGGATGCGAAACTTTCTTCGGAAGGCAGCATTGCCTTCAACCAAAAAATGGAGGTCGGCAAAAATGCACCGGGAATGTTGAAAGCCACTTTTTTGACCAAGGTGCACGAGGGTGGCGGCGATTTTTCAGTGGATGTATTTACGAAGGATTTGGCGCCATTTTCACATTTTGTAGGCTTAAAATCGCCCGAAACAGGCCGATACGGCTCCTATTTTACCGATGAAAACACAAGCTTTGGCGTAGTTTCGGTAGATGCCCAGGGCAAACCGGCAGCCCATCGCGAACTGGAGGTGAAAGTCTTCCAAATAGAATGGCGCTGGTGGTGGAACCGGGGCGAGGACAATCTTTCTTCTTTTGAAAATTCCACCGTGCACCGTCCGGTAAAGGAATTCAAAATAAAAACCGATGGCAACGGGAAAGCAAACTTCACCTTAAACATTCCCGAGGAGGAAGGCGGCAGGTATTTGATTCGCGTAATGGACAAACAATCGGGCCACGCTACGGGACGCATTGCATACTTCTACCGAAATTGGTGGCGCGCCCCCTCTGATGCCAATGCCGAAAGTTCAAAAATGCTGGTGTTTTCGGCCGATAAGGAAAAATACAAGGTGGGCGACGAAGCCTTTATTACCTTCCCCTCGGGCAGTGAGGGCCGGGCCCTGATAAGTGTGGAAAACGGAACCGAAGTCTTGGCAACACACTGGATAGCAACCCAAAAAGGTGAAACAAGGGCAGCCATAAAATTGACCAAGGAAATGGCCCCGAATATTTATGTGAATATTTCGCTGCTGCAACCCCACAGCCAGACCAAAAACCATTTGCCCATTCGGCTTTATGGCGTAATTCCCATTTCGGTTGAAGATCCTTCAACCGTGCTCCACCCAAAAATCGCGATGCCCCAGGTGCTCAAACCCGAAGAAAGTTTCACCGTAAGGGTTTCCGAAGAAAACAACAAGCCAATGACCTACACTTTGGCGGTTGTCGATGAAGGTTTGCTGGATTTAACGCGCTTTGCCACCCCGGCCATCCACGAAGCCTTTTACAGCCGCGAGGCGCTGGGAGTAAAAACCTTTGATATGTTTGATTATGTAATTGGCGCCTACTCCGGCAGCGTGGACAATATTTACGCCATTGGCGGTGGCGATGCGGCCTTGGGTGCCAAAAACCGAAAAGCCGACCGCTTTAAGCCCGTTGTGAAATATTTGGGTCCCTTTGAACTTGCCGCCGGAAAGACCGCTTCGCACCAAATTAGGATGCCCAATTATGTGGGTTCGGTGCGCACCATGGTCATTGCGGGCAATAATGCCAAAAGTGCCTACGGCAGTACAGAAAAAACCACACCCGTTCGCAAACCCTTGATGGTGCTGGCTTCGCTTCCACGGAAATTGTCGCCGGGCGAGACCGTTACCCTTCCCGTAACTGTTTTTGCAATGGAAAACAAAGTGAAAAACGTCGCCATTTCGGTAAAAACGGGCGATGCCCTAAAACCTAAAAATGGCACTTCAAAGACCATTTCTTTTAGTGAACCGGGCGAGCAGATAGTGAATTTTGAATTTGAGGTTTTGCCTATTTCGACTCCGCTCAATACAGGCATTTCGAGTGCCCTCAATGACCAAAATAAGTCGGGCACTGAGCGGAGCCGAAGTGCAACCGACGACTTCACAACCATTGAAGTAACCGCCTCGGGAAGTGGCGAAAAGGCAAGCTATAAAGTGGAAATTGACGTGGAAAACCCAAATCCCATTTCGCAGAAAGCAACCAACTATACCTTGGATGGAAATACTACCAAAAACATCAATTTTGAAACCTTTGGCGTGCCAGGAAGCAATGCGGCAACACTGGAATTTTCAACCTTGCCGCCCATGGATTTCACTAAGCGGATGGAATTTTTGATCCATTATCCTTATGGGTGTTTGGAGCAGACTACGTCATCGGCCTTTCCTCAGTTGTATTTGACAGATGTTTTCGACATTACTTTCAACAAAAAGCAGGAAATAGAAAAAAACGTAAAGGCAGCCATTGCCCGCTTGGGAAGGTTTCAATTGGCAAACGGTGGGCTTTCCTACTGGCCCGGCGAACGGGAGGCAGACGATTGGAGCACCAGTTACGCCGGCCATTTTATGCTGGAAGCCAAGCAGAAAGGCTACGCCCTGCCCATAAGTTTTTTGAATAATTGGTTATTGTACCAGCAGCATGCGGCGCGGCAATGGCGAAACAGTTACAGGGTTTACAATTCCAGTTTAATGCAGGCATACCGACTCTACACCTTGGCCCTTGCCGGCAAACCTGAACTTGCCGCCATGAACCGTTTGCGCGAAAGTAAGGAGTTGAGCAACAATGCCAAATGGCGCTTGGCCGCAGCCTATGCCCTGGCAGGAAAAAACGAAGTGGCCCAACAGCTTGCACAAACGGCAAACATCAATTTCGTGCCGCGCAACAACGATTATTACACCTATGGTTCGCCCTTTAGAAATAAGGCGATGGCTTTGGAGACCTTGGTTCTATTGGGCGATCCTGAACAACGCGATTTGGCAATTTCCGTGGCAAGAGATCTATCCTCACCCAAGTGGTACAGCACCCAGGAAACGGCTTATGCCTTAATGGCGATGGCCAAAATGGTGGAGAAAAACGG
>CAYSLM010000035.1:0-22164 GCA_964431895.1 uncultured Aequorivita sp. | reverse complement strand
AGGAGGTTGGGCAATGTTTTGGGGGATAATTTATCACTTATAGATCCTTTTGAATGGCCAAAGGTCTAGCACTAGACAACTAGCTCGGTTTCCGAAAAATAAAAACTCCCAATCTATGGGGGCTTTTTGATAGGTATATCTTGGAGAAGGTTTCCTAAAAGTCAAACTTTACAAAACCATGTTTAAATACTTCATAAATATAGTCGCCCTCAATCAAGATGAGTACTACCAGATAGGCAATAAGGAAAACGGCCGTCCAGATTACGGCACGGCGCAGGCCGGTAGTCTCGTCGCGCATGTGCATAAAGTCCCAGGTAATGTAATAGGCCTTAAAAATGGTAAGGATGATAAAGATCCAGTTCAAAAGCCCTAAGGCCAGAAAGCGGTGTTCCACCAAAAAAGCCGGACGGATGATTCCCAAAGTCACCTCAATAATAGTGATTATTGAGAGGACGACGAATACCCCCCAGATTTTGGTAACATTGGATTTGAACTTTAAGGCTCCCCTAAAAATTTCAAGTTTATGTGTGTGCTCGTAATGTGCCATTTTTCGCTACTAAAATTTATACAAGATAAAAGAATGTAAATACAAATACCCAAACCAGATCTACAAAGTGCCAGTACAGCCCCACCTTCTCTACCATTTCATAATGGCCGCGGCGCTCGTAGGTTCCCAGGATAACGTTACAAAAGATAATGCAGTTGATAAACACTCCCGTAAAAACGTGAAAGCCGTGAAAGCCGGTAATAAAGAAGAAGAAGTCGGCAAAGAGCGGGTTGCCATATTCATTGTGGCGAAGGTTTGCGCCCTCTACCACCAAGGCACCATCATTTACCACCTTGTTTATTGAAGCCTGGCGGTCAAGAACAATATGGTGGCCGTGCTCATCCTTTTTCTGAATGCGTACCAAAAGATTGTCATTGGCCAGGAAGCCTTCTTTTACCTGTTCAAACGTAACTGTGGGAAGATATTCTGATTCCTCTTTGTACCAAATACCGGTTTCCTTGGTCTGCTCGGTCCTTTCATCTGAGGTCATGGCGGCAAAATCACGCAATGCCACGCGCTCGCCTTCCTTGTCGAGAAACTGGATGATCTGGCCGCCGTGGGTCTCAACGGCACCGTAGTCACCTTTGATAAAAGTTGCCCATTCCCAGGCCTGTGACCCAAGGAAGATAAGCCCTCCTATAATTGTGAGGAACAGGTAAAGGATTACTTTATTCTGCTTCATTTTATGGCCAGCATCAACCGCCAACACCATGGTCACCGAGGAGAAAATAAGGATAAAGGTCATAAAAGCCACATAATACATAGGCGCCTCTACCCCGTGCAAAAACGGGAAGTGGGTAAATACCTCATCGGGAATGGGCCAGGCATCTACAAACTTAAACCTTGAAAATCCATAAGAGGCAAGAAAACCCGAAAAGGTCAAGGCATCAGAAACGATGAAAAACCACATCATCATTTTACCGTAACTGGCCTTCAACGGAGATGTGCCCCCGCCCCAGGTTTTTCCTTCGGTACCTGTTTTTACAACAGTTGCTTCCATAAAAAGAGTTTGGTTTTTAAATAAGGTTCAAAAATACGTTTAATTTTTATTTAACAAAATATAAAAACAAAAACAGATAAATCCACACCACGTCCACAAAATGCCAAAAAGTCGCAGCCAGTTCTACACCAAGGGTTTTGCCGTTTTGATATTTTTGTTTATAATGATTATAAATTACAACGAAAAGCGCACCCAAACCGCCAACCACGTGGCCTATGTGCAATAGTACCATCAAATAGATGAAGGAGGTGGTAATGCTACTGGTTGGGCCGGTAAAGTAATAGCCCGTGTTTATAATCTCTGCAAAGCCCACAAATTGAAACACGACAAAAAGAACCCCTAGGATAGCGGTAACGACCAACAGTGTCATTCCGCGGGCATTCTTCTTCTTTTTGATAGCCCTTAATGCCAGGTGTACGGTAATACTGCTCACAACAATCAGGACCAAACTGATATAAAAAGCGGGCGGCATTTCAAATTCCGACAACCAGTCGGGTCTTTCCTTGCTTACCACATAGGCACTGGTGAGGCCGGCAAAGCTCATGGCAAGGCTCACAATGCCGAACCAAAGTATGTTTTTCTTGGCCCGGTTGCGTTTTTGTTCCTCTGTTCCTTTGGTTAAATCCATTTTTTTATTCAGTTTAAGTGAGGTTGTTGTATCCATATCCATTTTGGCGCACACCGTGCGCTATATCATTTTACCTTAAAAATTTATCTGCCACGTAAATTACCTGCAACAGGGTAATATAACTAACACTGGCCAGCATGAGCCTTTTGGCGGCTTTGGAGGTTTTTTCCCAATAAAGTTTCAGCGCATAATAAAGAAGGCCTATGCCCAGCAGACCAATCAAAACGCCGGAAACGGGGGTAAGGTACAATCTTCCGGTAATTCCCAGTACGGGCACCAGTGAGGCCAGCACCGTCCAGATGCAGTACAATATCACTTGAATGGCGGTCCCACGGTCGCGCTTGCCGTTGGGAAGCATAAAGAACCCGCCTTTTTTATAATCGTCATAAAGAAACCAGCCAATAGCCCAAAAATGCGGAAATTGCCAGAAAAATTGTATCATAAAGAGTGTGCCCGGTTCAATACCGAACTCACCTGAGGCCGCAACCCAGCCCAGCATAAAGGGGATGGCACCCGGAAAGGCACCCACAAATACGGAAAGTGGCGTCTTGGTTTTCAAAGGGGTGTACAGGCTCACGTACATAAAGATGGAGACTGCCCCAAACATGGCCGTAATGGGGTTTATGGAATATAGCACCACGATGCCCGCCACCGTCAAAACCACGGCCAGGACAAAAGCTGCCTGCACGCTCATCTGCCCGGCTGGCAAGGGCCGGTTTTTGGTGCGCTCCATAAGCGCATCGAGGTCGCGCTCTATGATCTGGTTGTAAACGTTGGAAGCTCCCACCATACAATAACCACCCACACATAAAAGAAATAAAACGAAATAATCGATGGCTTCGGCCCCAAGCAAGTAGCCCGCCACCGATGAAAACACCACGCTCACCGAAAGCCGAAACTTGGTGATCTCGATAAAATTCCTAACAAGGGTCTGGGAAAAGGATGCGGAATGGGTAACGGACAAGCTCATATTTTTTAAGGCTGCGCAAAGATACGCTTCCTGTATTTTTTCCGCAATATATTCTTGACAATCTTATGCTTTAATTTGGGCATTTTTAGTAATTTGAGCCAATTTTCAAATCCAAAAAACATGATCTCCAGACTATTTTACGGCCTATTCTTCCTTCTTTTTAGCTTTTCCGCCTCAGCGCAGACCGACACGGGAAAAAATATCAATACAAAATTGATCAAGGTGCGCAACGACATCTATATGCTTCAGGGAAAGGGCGGAAATATTGGCCTCAGCTTTGGCAATGACGGTATTTTTATGATAGACGACCAATATGCCGAAGGTATAGAGCAGATTCAAAAAGACATCAAAAAGAAAAGTGATAAGCCTGTGCGTTTTCTGATAAACACGCATTTTCATCCCGATCATACGGGAGGCAATGCCGCTATGGCCCAAACGGGCGCCATAATTGTTTCCCAAGAAAATGTTCGCGACCGGCTCAAGGGTGCCATAAAGGAAGAAACCACCAAGATACCAGACGAGGCCCTGCCCATGGTCACCTTTAAGGATGACCTCACTTTTTATTTCAATGGCGAGAAAATTTATGTCTTCCACGTGCACAATGCCCATACCGACGGCGATTCCATGATCTATTTCACCCGAAGCAACGTGCTGCACGCCGGCGACGTTTTTTTCAACGGAACCTACCCATTTATTGATGTTGCCCATGGTGGTAGCCTAAAAGGCTATATTCAAGCCCTTGAACAGGCGCTTTTGGTAATAAACGAAGACACCAAGATAATTCCCGGGCACGGAAATGTGGGCACCTATCGCGATCTGGAAAACACCATCAATATGCTATCTACCATCTACAAGCGGGTATATTCCAATTATGTAAACAAAAGGACCGAGGAACAGATACTCAACATGCCAAGTATTACCGAAGCGTATGACGCCCAAGGTTACGGGGAGGGATTTATTGGCACCCAGGATTTTCTCAAAATGATCTATGGCGAAATAGCCAAGGAACGCCAGGACGTAAAGAACAACGAACTGGAAAACCAAAAAGCCCGTGAAAAAATCGAAAAGATGAAAGAGGAATACGAACGCAAGAAGAAAGGCTAATTTCCTGGCCACTGCTTAAAAATCGTAGTACCAATTAAAAAGATCGGTCCGGATGCCGAAATTCAGCCAAGTGGTCTGGTTTTCAAAAACGGTTTCGGTATTTACCTCCGGCTTTAGGTCCCTAAAAATAAAACTTCCGTAAATCTTTAACCTTGAGGCGGGATTTATCACATATCCGGCCTGTACCTCGGCGTGGAAAAAATTGGAAGTATTGCCCTGGGCCAGTTCGTTGCCAAGATCAGAAACACGATCGTCCTCGGTACCGTAAATGTTGCCGCCATAAAACTTGGAGTCTTCCGCGGTATTAAATTCAAAGCCTCGCTTGGCCACAATAAACTTGGCATCGCCATACCATCGGCCGTTTTGATAGCGGGCAATGGCGATAAACTCTGAAAAATTGGCCCCCAAAGTATGGGCCAGCGACTGGTTGTTGTGCCCATAATTAAGGACCACGGTGTTGTGCGAATAGGTATAGGGCCGCACGCGGTTGTACTCTGCCTGCAAATAAAGGTTGTTTAGCCCAAAGGCATTGTAATATTTCAATCCCAATTGGTAGCCGGTCTTGTTTTTATAACTGCCTTCGCCCCCAAACACGTCGCTGGAAGAAAATTCATCCACAATAAACTGCCCATAAACATTTACCCGATCGTTTACCTTGTATTTGGCGCTCAAACCAATGAGGGCATTGCCGCCGCGCGAGCCGGTAGAAAACTCGATGGCGCGATAGAAAATTATTGGGTTTAGATAATTTACATCAAAGCCGCGGCGATTGTCATTTTGCCAGATCACCGATTCAAAAAGCCCGATGTTCAAGCGTTTTGCAATATTATAGCTCAAATAATGGTTGGCTACATACTTAGTGCGAAAGGAACCATCTTCGGTCACCTCGGGCCGCACATCGCGCAAAGACATCCAGGTGTTGGTGTACTTCAGTTTCCAGAACGTGGTATTTATTTTAAAGAAAGGATATGGGCTGGCATTGTCACTCATAAACAACGAGCGGTACCCATCGCCCAAAAAGGTCTTGCCATGGCCCAACTGAACATTGAAATACTTTGATGGCGTATAGGAAATATGGCCCGTGGCCAAAGGATAATCATAGGAATCCGTTTTAAATTCCTTGGCAATTCCACGCCCGGGAATGATAGCCGGATTGCCCCCCGCGGGCCTGATTGATTCGGCATAGCGGTTAAAATAATCTGCAAAACGCCCCTGGCTTTCATAAATGACACCAAAGAACCCCAACTGCTTCCCAATGCCACCTTGGGTATAGACCAGGCGGGTGTTGTTGTATGTATCTATATCGGCTTCAAAGTCTTTTCCGGCCTGAAGGTCCAAGCCCACGTCCAGTGTAAGCCAATAATCTTTTCCCTTAATGGTGACCAAGTGTTCATTCCACCACTTTCTGCCAAACCAGGAAGTCTTGCTTTTTAGCATAGCCTCATTGGCCGCCGCAAAATCATAATATTTGTTTACTTCACTATATATAAAAGGTTTCTGGGCCGTATGGCTGTTTAACCCCACCTTGTTGATGGCGGCATCAAAAAGACTGTATTCGTGATGTGAAAGTGGAATATTGATATTGCTGGTATATTCTTCATTATGGTACGGAAGGTTTTCAATTTGGTCATACTCCTGCGTGAGGTTTTCCCTCAAATCCTGCGGCTCTTCCTTTGCAACAAAAATAGCCTGACCCGGGGCTAGCAACGGAATGGCAATAGGCAAGGTGAATTGCACGTAGGTGGGTGCCCCATTGTATGTGGCGGGAGTAATTTGGGGCAGCTGGGCAAAAACCCTGCGCGTTTCCTCCTTTAATTCCCCATAGATGGCATCAACATACAGCACCTTAAATTTTCCTTCCTTGGTTACCTCAAAAAGCACATTAACATTGCCCCTATAATTTTCAGCATAAACCTTTTTGGGAACCTCAAAGTTTTCGAAAATAAACTGTTGCAATGTATTCTGAAAACAACTGGCCAGATCATCAATCTGGGCGTGGGCACATTCCTTGAAGACAGGATATTTTTCATATTGGGCCGAAGGGATTTGCCCAAAGGAAAAAAGTGAAAAGATAAAAACAAAAGGAAGAACTAAAGGTTTCATCAAAGTTTTAGCTTTTTTAGGTTGCCGAAAGATACAGCTTTTTTATAACCGCCCTTATCAAAAACAAACGGTTCTCCTTCCACGAGAAACCTGTCACAACCAATTTGGGAAAGAGGAAAAGGCCACGGGCCGGAACGAAAAAAGTTCCATATTTAAAAACAAATATGGAACTTTTCCGAATGGATAAATTAATAATATTTACTGAATGTCAAACACTATAGGAAGGGAGTAAAGTACGCCCACGGGCTTGCCGCGTTGTTTTCCGGGAGTCATGTCTGGAAGTGACTGCACCACGCTAACGGCTTCCTTTTCCAGCCTGGGGTGCGGCGCGCGCGCGCGCACATCTACCACTTTTCCGTTTTTATCAATTTTGAATTGGACCGAAATACGCTGTCTTCCTTCCAAGCCCAAATCTGTAGCCAGATCGGTGTTGAATTTTTTGTTAATGAATTGACTTATCTTTGAGGACATGCACTTTTTCTTGGCATCGTTTCCTCTTTCATTTTCACATCCGGGATATACGGGTACATTTTCAATCACGGCAAAGGGTACGTCGGCAATTTCCTCTTCTACCACTTCTTCCTTGATCTCCTTGACCTCTACGATTTTTTCATCCTGTTTGGCCTCGGTAGACTCAATAATGGTTTCGGGCTCTTCGGCCTCATCCTCCATTACCTCAATCACCTCCGGTGCTGGTGGTGGTGGCGGTGGTGGTGGCGGTGGCGTGATCTGTTGGGTAATTGGAATTTCCTCTTCCAGCTCATCACCTACATCTAGCTTACCGTAGTCTGAGGTGGTTTTATCATAAGTTTTCCATTCTATGGCTTGCCAAGCGAGGAAAAGCATAAGTATCATTCCCAATTGGAAAAAGAGCATGCTTCTTCGGCTTACATCGGCCTTTGGATTTTTTTTGGGTTCCATAACAGTGGGTTTAAGGTGACGCTAAAATATAGAAATTATCATTCAATTTAAAACTAAATTAATTTTTTTGGCGATTTGTTGTCGACCATAGCCTTTTGAATAAAATAATTGCCGCCACGGCACCTACGAGGTTTGCAAGCACATCATAAAAATCGGCACTTCGCGACAGAGCAAACTGCCCTTGTAGAATCTCAATTATTATGCCATATAACAGTGCAGCCAGCAAAAGGATAGTTGAATTGTTCCTGTCAAGTGTAAAATTTCCCGTTTTAAAGAGATAGCCTATCCACAAAACGCCCAGTAGAAAAAACATCAAGGCATGGGCTATCTTATCTATCGCCGGAAGTTGCAATCTGGGAAGATCGCGACCCGGCAAGAAAAACAGTACGGTGATGGTGCAAGTATAGATTAGCGCGAGAACCAGCCAGGTAGTTTTACCCTTCAATAAGTTCCTTATATGCGGCATCGTCAAGCAGATCTTCTATTTCATCGAGGTTTGAGAGCTTCATTTTGATCATCCATCCATCGCCATAGGGATCGTCATTTACCTTTTCGGGTTCAGATTCCAAGGTTTCGTTGAATTCCAAAATTTCGCCCGTAAGGGGCAGGAATAGGTCAGAAACGGTTTTTACCGCCTCCACCGTTCCAAATACCTCGTGCCTGTCCATGGTGTCGCCTACGGTTTCAACTTCTACATAAACGATATCTCCCAATTCCCCTTGGGCAAAATCGGTTATTCCAATAGTAGCGGTATTGCCTTCAATAAGGACCCACTCGTGGTCTTTGGTATATTTTAAGTTTGCTGGTACATTCATAATATTAAAGTGTTTTAGTTTCCGAAATTATAGCGCAGGGTTATCCCACTACGTATGGTGGTCTGCGGGAAGGCCGTTGAAATGGCGTATTTTGAGAACGTATGGTCATAATAAAACAAGGCCGTCAAATGTTTGCTAAGGGCATAGTCAATGGATAATTGCGCTCCGTAAATGGTCTGTCCCGCAGTGGTTTGGTTATTGTCGATGTCAAGATACCTAATAATAGTGATATTGTCCCTTCGGGAGAGATCTACCTTAAAATTGAGATCGCTGGTAATGACCGATTTCTTTCCGCCGAAATTGGTGGCAATACGCAGATCCTTGATACGGTAGCCCAGACCTATGATGTACTCATTGCCTCGTATCTCGGTCAAAAGGTTGTTGGCAAAACTAAGCGATAATGCGCGATCCTTTCGCATTTCTGCAAGTATCTTTACGGAATTCTGCATTTCAAAATCCAATCGCAACAAGGGCGAGAACTGCTCCGTAAGGTTTACGTTTGTCAAAAGCGTTTTGGCCTTAAAGTTGCCCGCCTGGTCAACTGCGCTGGGGTTCTCGGGGTCATAATCTAGGTTTGACTGGAACTGGTTTACGGTGTAACTGGCGCGGTACCCGTGGGTCAAAGAAAACCGCTTGAAATTCTTTTTGAACCAAGGTATATTCATAAGGCCGGTATACTTGATGTCCCAGTTGGGTAGCGGGATGTCTCTAAATATGCCCGTTTTCTCCTTGGAAGCGTTACTTCCCTTATAAGCGGCGAGGAAAGCGGGAAGCAGCACGTCCTGGCTGTTTCGGCCAAAACCTACGGGATACCCGAATTCATCCCGCGGGATGGGGGCACCTTGGTAATATTCCTGCGCCAGCCTATTGGCAATAACAAGCCGGTTTTTCCTGAAATCGTCAAAGGCGGCGGAATTGTTCTCATCGCTGGTGCTAAAGGCCGTCTTAATGAGCATGGTAGAAATATTGAAATTGCCGAAAGTGTTTGGCGTCAACGAATTGTACAGTCCATCCTGAACAATATAGTTCTCGGCATAATTTTCAGAATAGACCCTGCTGCCGTTTACGTCAACCGTCAGGTCGTTTAGGGGCTCCAAATTGGCCTGGATGTCCAATTGGCGGCTTTCCACTTCGGTATATTGCTCGTTGAATTCCGGATAAAGAGTAAGCCACCCTTTGCGTGCGGCCAGCTCCCTGACCTCGGCCTGGCTTCCAAACACAAATCCTGCCGTGGGCTTAAGCGTTCCTATGAAGCCGATGGAGGGCAAATATCCGGGTAGATAGATGCCATTGTTTTCCTTATAGGTGAATTGAACTTTTTTCAACATAGTGGCCAGCCCAATGGCGGTGTTGATGGCCTTGTCGCCGGTAGAGAGACCGCCTTGGCCACCGGCATTGTCGCCGAAGACACTGGGGTCGCCATTTCTGCCCGAAAGCGCGCTGTTTTCATTGGCCTTCAATTTGCCTTCCCTTCCTTCCTTGCCCGCTTCGTTCGATTCCTTTTCGCCCGTCGATTTTCTGGCACGGCTTTTCTTGATCTTGGTAAGCCCAATGTACCGATAAAACCGGTTCATATCGATACTGGAATTGATCTGATGGGTGCTCGCATTTTGGATGGAATTACCCAGATTATAGGTTTGCATCGTACCATCATTCAACTCTACGGTCAATTCCTTGAGCTGCTTGCTGCCGGCCTGCCACTGGTAGTCGCCTGTATATGAATACGTAGCCCTAATAAAACTGAGGAACGGGAATTTACTGAAAGGCAGATCATAATTCACCTGCAGCGATTGAAAGTGCTGGTTGGGGTCGCCCACATCAAAGAAACCGTCCCACACCCCAATTTCGTTATTTACCTCTCCATTATCGTTCAGGTAATTGTTTACGATCCTATTGTTTGTGGAAGTAAAATTGAACCGAAGCGACTTGGTAAGGTTGTGGTTTATGGTATATTGCCAATCAAAGAGATAATTGCGTTGGTAGAGTCTTGGCAGCCCTATATTACCGGCCTCAAGGTTGATCTCTCGGAATTTCTGCTCATTGTACTGCCGGGTAATGTTTGATGAAACCGAAACATTGGTAGGCAGATAATTAAAATTGAAATCCTTTAGGAATTGCCAGTATTTTCCACGGAACAAGGAATCGTTCTTTTTGAACGGCTCTACGGGTTTGGCCGAAAAATTATAGTTATAGGTAGCTCCGGCCCGAACCGTTTGTTCGAGGGCATCTTCTATCTCAAAATCATGATGGTCAGTCTGGTTGTAGGAGAAAGAAGCCGTCAGGTTTTCCACATCATAGACCTTGGGCTTGCCCTCACCGGTACGTTCCTTGCGCACCCCAATTAAATTGACGCTTTGGCGCTTGGTATAGTTAACGGACTGTTCCTTGATACGATCTTTTTCCGCTTCACCTTCCGTATTGTCAAGTCGGGTTTCCAGTTCAATATCCTGGAATTCCGGATCATATTGAGGGGTGATAAGCTCTTCGGAACGGCCATAATTGAACGGTAGTTGGATACCCCATTTTTTGGGGAGCAGCTGGCCAAGGTTCAAATTGGTGACCACATCATACTGTTGCAGGTCCTCCCTGCTGCGCTGGTTGGGCCCTTGCTCCAGCGCTCCAAAGCCAATGGTACTGCGTTTGCCGGTGGCGCTGATGGTGGCAAAATCGGCCAGGTTGGCATCCATGCTCACTACGGCAGCCCAGCCACCTTTGTTTTTTAGCTCAGACATTCGAAGCTCGTTAAACCAAACTTCGCCACAGAGCTCATCATTGGTGCTATTCCTAACCCCAAGCATAATGGTGCGTACATTTCCAAAACTCGGATTTCCCTTGATTCCTATTTGAAGTTCGTTTTCGCCTTGGGTTCCGCCGCCGGTCAATTCAGATTGGGAAAAGAAATTGACCACTGTTTGGTCAAAACTGCGATCGCCCAGTACGCGGGTCTTTACTTCCTGAAGCAGTTCCAGCGGTAAGTTCAACCGGTTTGCCAACGGCCATATTTCTTCGGCACTGCGGGCCCCAAAGTTGGTGGGGTTCAACGGGATGCGTACCTCGTAATAGTTGTTGGTGAGGTCATTCCCAAGCCGCATAAAGGCTACCAACTGCCCATCTTGAAGTTCGGTGGCGTTGGTGTTGTCAATAATGGATTCGGCGTGGATAAACATTTCCAGGTTTTTATACTGGCGCATATCCACGTTGAAGTTTTTGTAAACGGCGCGCCCATCGTTGGGCTCAAGACCGCAAACGCGCAGGGCAAGCGATTGTTCGTTTTCGCGAATAATATTGTTGTTATTGTTCAACTGCTCGCGCTCCAGACCGGGAGGCAATACATAGGGAATGGGCTCGCGGTTTTCGTTTTCCTCGATGCTTACCGAACCTACCTCAAAGAGAGTGTCATCATTTGAGGGGTCTTCAAAAGTAACCTCATCCAAGGTTTTTTCGAATCTTCTATAATCGCCCCGAACAAGCTCCATGGTTCCAAAACGCAGCACGGTATTTTGGGAGAATTTTGAAAGGAATAGGCGCATAAACCGAATGGAACGATAGTCTGAAATCCCTCCCTTGGCTTGATCGGGCTTGCTGATGGGAACTTTGAACTGGACCCAACGTACGGGAATCACATCATTATTCTGTGTTGTAACATCCAGCTCCTTAACATCGGTGATATAAGTATTGTTGTCGCGGTTCATTCCCGGGAATACGGGCACGTTATACTCAAAATAGCTATTGATGGTATTCATGGTATTGTCCCTGTTGATGTCTTCCACATCGGGTTGGGCGGTGCTTCCGCGGTTATCATTGGTAACCTCCACGGGAGAGTTGCCCTGGGTGCCATTGTATTTCAGATAGCGCTCAAGGATATTTCCTTCGGCCTGCAAAAAGTACTGGTAATCGTCATTGGCCGGATCATCGCCGAATTGGGCGCCATATTTGGTAATTTCCTCAGCATTATCAAGGCCATCAAGCCCCACATCCTGGTTGATGCGCTCCTGCCCTTCGCTATCAAAAGTATAAACCAGGGACTGGTTGAGAGGCACCTTGCCCCATTCCGTCTCCAGGGTATTGCCGTTGCCGCCGTCTTTGGGCAGGCCGTTTTCATATTGCTTTCTACCGTCCTTGAGAATGTCTTCGGAAATGCTTCCCAGGTTAAAGTTGATCATCCCGCCGGGGTTGCCATTGTTTTCTTCATAAATAAAGGGATCCATCACCCAAAACTGGATGTATTCCACATTCGATTTTTCAAAGTCGGTTGTGGTCATGGCACGCATGATGCCGCCAAAATTGTCCTCGGGGTTTGGCAACGGTTGGCCGTTTGCAGCCTGTGGATTGTAGTTGTACTCTCCACGCATCTCTGGGTAATACGCCAGGTCTAGCGTAAAAAGTGCCTGGGTCTGCCCCTGGATAATGTCTTGGTTGGGGAAAATCTCGTCCCTGAATACCCGACGGGTGAAAGGTGATGAAAGATCTTCGTCACTGATACCATCGGGCCGCTGGCTGCTGTAGAAAATGGGATCAATGGTGTACCAAGCCAATTTGGCTCTTCTAAAATTGTAACCCAGGTTTTCATTTGCCAATTCACCACCGTAATCCAGCGGAGTGCTGGCCAAGTACCAGCTTGCGGGTGTGCTGATATCGTTTCCGGTTTCGGAAGATTCAAAATCATCGACATATACAGTAGTCTTCCCTCCAAAATCCGATACCTTGGGCGCCCCTGGTTTTAAATAGGCAAATTCGCCCCGTAGGGAAATGTTGGATTCCACATCGGTATCAATATTGGGCAAATGGTTAACCAAACGGGTAAGGAAAGGTACCTCTGTGGCATAATTGAGATTTATGCCGAAAATACTGTTATTGATAGGCTCTACCCCATAGGATGACTTTTGGGTAAGGGGACGCTCGTTCAAGTTGAGATAGGTAGCACCTACCAGGAATTTATCACTGAACTTATGCTCCACGTTCAAACCGGTAAATCTTTTGCTCTGTTGGCCGAAAAGGGCATTGTTTTCAGTACTTACCGAGATTGGAATATTGCTGTTGAGAAGCGCGGGATCCAAAATTTGCACCCTTCCCAATTGATAGTTTACGGTATAATCAACACCTTCCACAAGAGTGCGACCGCCTGCGGTGACGGTAACCGAGCCCGGCGGGATGTTGAAGGCTCCAATGGGAATGCCGTCTGCTCCGGTGGATTTGTAGCTTCCTTTGAGTTGGAATTTGTTCTTTTCGCTTTCCTGCTGCTCGGCCTGTGTTTTGGTGCCGGTATACAGCGTTCGGAATACATATTTGGCCTGATTGGCATTATAGGTAGAGGGTACATCATAATTGGCCGATACTTCGGGTACATCCAATTTGTCAAACAGGTGTTTTCCGAAAGGCTCTACCGTGGTGAAGATAATCCTTCCGTTTTGGGCATCAACGGTAATTCCGGGCAAAAAGTCAAAAAAGCCATCACCCCCCTGAACGGGATCGTTGTTGAAATTCAACCTATCCAGATTGAAAACCCGGAGCAGGATTTCATCCTTGACGTCTTCGGGAAGCTCTGGGCCACCCTGCGCCTGCTTGATGTAGTTGAGGGGAGACGGATCGGTATAAAGAATGTTGAGTTTGAAGTCTTCCTTTTCAAGCTGATATGCGCCAATGGGATAGATATTCTTCATCATCAGGTCCCACACGGGCTCCTCGACGCTGGTGATACTGCTCTTCAACAGTTTTACCACCAGGTTTTGGGCCAGACCTACTTGCCCCTCGCCAGGAGGGTTGCCCCCACCGCCGGGATTTTGGGTGCCACCGTTGGCCTCAACCCCATCATTGGAAAATTCGCCAACCTGGTAAACCTTTCCGTTTACGGTAAATTGGTAGGCCACGGCCAGCACTTCATCGTTTGTCAAGCGTTGGTTAAGCGAGATGTAGCCCAGCTTTGAGTTATAGGTATATTCGCCCGCATCAAGACGGCGTGCATTTTCCAAGGAAACAAAATCGGTGCCTTCACTCACTTGTACTCCCGTGAAACCTTGGCGAACGCTGGCCACATCCCTGATGGCAGGATTGAGCAGCGTGGGTTGGCCCCCGTTTATTCCAAAGGGATTAAAGAGGTTGTTGGTATTGTCTGGATAGGCATTTCTGCCTGCTCTTATGAAACCTCCCGGCGGCGTAGTAAGGCCAATAGCCTCTGGGTCTGACTCTCCAATATCCTGTAGGGCAACAATGTTGCGCACATTATTGGTCTGGCTTGTACGGTTGGTTATCCATACCTCCATACGGGTTATCTGCACGTTGCTGTTGATAAAAGGATACTGGTTTAAAGCCTTATCATAATGATCCCGAAAATAATGAGCCAGGAAGAAGTGGCGGTTATCGTCATAATCGAGGGCAAAAAGCTCAAAATCGGTCACGGTTGCCCCACCTTCGGCCACTACGGTACGCTTTTCAGATTTTTGTTCAGAAAAAACACCGGTGATGGTTGTCTTGCCAAACTGGAGCTGGGTCTTTACCCCGAAGAGGCTCTGGGCACCTTGGATAAGGGAACTGTTGAGCGGCATGCTCACATTTCCCACCTCAATCTTTTGTATGATATCATCTTCGGTGGGCGTGTACTCCAGTTTTATCTGGTTTTGGAAATCGAAGGTACTTTCGGTATCGTAATTGGCCGTCACCTGAAGGCGGGTTCCCACCTTGGCCAAAAGGCTCAGGCTGATGCGCTGGTCAAAATCGAATGAGAAATTGCTTCTGTTTCGGGGAGAGAAAGCAGGGTTGTCTTGTTTGGTATAAAGAATACCCAGATCCATCTCTACAGAACCCTGGGGAATTACTTCAATGGTATTTCCACCAAAAACAGATTCAAAGAAATTTGAATTGACGTAAAAAGTGGGCAACAGGTTTTTTTGTTTTTCCTCAGAGCCTTCCTTCCGGCCGTCGGCGGCATCTATTTTCTCCTTAAAATAGGCCTTCATTTGCTCTTCCTGTATCAGGCGTTGGTATTCCTGAGGGGTGAGGATAACCGGATATCCTATCTTGAAACTCCCGAGGGTCTGGGTGTAGATATAACGGTCTGTAATGGGATCATAGGTATATAAATCCTGGATACTGGTGGGGGTGGGCAGGTCCATTCGTCCCATCTCGCTTCCCACTTGGGTAGTGTCTTGGGCCAGAGCAGCGTGGCTGGCCAGAATAAAACTGAGTATCGCTAGAAGCTTGAAAAAGCTGCCGGTGTAAACGTAATTTTTTGCCTTCAAATTTTACAAATTTTTTAAAGCTTGTTTAATGATCATTTCGGCGGAAGCCTGCGGATTTTCCCTTACAATGGCATCTACTGCTTTCTGGGCCTGTTTCCTGACAAAGCCCAGTGTCTCCAGAGCAGATAACGCTTCATTTTTGTTCGTATTGCTTGTTTCCGTAGAAATTGACGACAGGCCATAGACCTTCAATATCTTATCTTTTAGGTCCAAGATCACGCGCTGGGCGGTCTTGGAACCTATTCCCTTTACCGATTGAATGGTGCGAATATCATTTTGGGCAATGGCCTCAAGCACTTGGTCAGGTGCCAAGGACGAGAGCATGGTCCTGGCAGTGCTTGCCCCTACTCCGGAAACGCTAATGAGAAGTCGAAATATCTCGCGTTCTGCGGCCGAAGTGAAACCATATAAGGTGTGGCTGTCTTCCCGCACCAATAAATGGGTAAAAAGCTTCACCTGTTCATCTGCCGGAAGTTCAGTAAAAGTGTGCAATGAGATATTGATGAAGTACCCTACTCCATTGCAATCTATCACTACATCAGTCGGGTTTTTTTCAACTAATCTGCCCTGAATATGGGTTATCATCTGTTAACGAAAACTTAAAGGCTCAAATATAGTATAATTATTTGCAATCGCCATGGGTGAGTTTGTGAAAATAAAGCCCCCCAAAACCCATCTGCAAGATTTGTAAGCCAATGGGCCGGGGTGATAATAACTTTTAAATAAGAAGGTCAATAATGCTCTGTTTTTTTTAAATAAAAACGATATGACGTGTCTTGTATAAACGGTTTATAACTTTGGTCATTGCTTTTGGGCAATGGCCTGTTCCCGGGCCCGTTTTTCCTTTTGTTGGGCATCAACCACTGCCACAGCGCTCATATTGACGATCTCCTCTACGCTGGCACCCAATTGCAGGATGTGCACCGGTTTGCGCATACCCAGCATAATGGGGCCGATGGACTCTGTATTGTTCAATTCCTTCAAAAGCTTATAGGTGCTATTGGCCGAATCGAGATTGGGGAAGATAAGGGCGTTAACTTTCTTGCCCACGAGTTTAGAGAAGGGAAACCTTTCCTTCAACATTTCTGGATTCAATGCAAAATCTGCCTGCAGCTCGCCATCGAGGATCATGTCGGGATTGCTTTTATGAATCAACTCTACCGCCTCGCGTACCTTAGTGGCATTGGGATTTTTGGATGAACCGAAATTGGCATACGAGATCATAGCGATCACGGGCTGCAGCCCGAACATTTTCATGGTATAATTGGTCATCTGTGCAATCTTGGCCAGCTCCTTGGCGGTGGGATCAATATTTATGGAAGTATCGGAAATAAACAGCGGGCCACGCTTGGTCAACATCAGGTTGGTGGTAGCCACCTTGCTTACCCCCTCAAACCGGCCCACGGTCTCAAAAACCGGTACTACTACCGATGGATAGGAACGGGCATAGCCTGAGATCATACAATCAACATCGCCTTCGTTGAGCATCATTCCGGCAAAATAATTCCGCTCGCGCAAAAGCTTTTCGGCGGTGTAGAGACTTACCCCATTGCGTTTGCGTTTTTCCCAAAGTTTTTGGGCATAATATTGGCGTTTGTCCTGTTGCTCATCGTCCTTGGGATCAATGACCTCCAGATCGGCATCAAAATCTATTTGTTGCATAAGCTCTTGGATCATTTCCTTTCTGCCCAAAAGCACGGGAATCCCAATCCCTTCCTCATATACAATCTGGGCGGCCTTGAGCACATCCAGATGGTCTGCTTCGGCAAAAACGATGCGTTTGGGATCTAGCTTGGCGCGGTTGAGCAGGAGACGGATAATCTTGTTGTCACTGCCCATGCGTTCATGGAGCTCATCTTGATATTTCTCCCAATCGGCAATCTGGGCCGTGGCCACCCCACTCTCTACGGCCGCCTTGGCCACGGCGGGCGGCACGGCTGTAATCAAGCGCGGATCAAAGGGCTTTGGAATGATATAATCCCTACCAAAAGCAAGTTTGGTCTCGCCGTAGGCAATGTTTACCTGCTCTGGCACCGGCTCCTTAGCCAAGGCAGCCAAGGCTTCCACGGCCGCTTTTTTCATGGCTTCATTTATTTTTGTCGCCCGCACGTCCAGTGCTCCCCTAAATATATATGGAAAACCAAGTACATTGTTTACTTGGTTGGGATGGTCGCTCCGGCCCGTGGCCATGATGATGTCGTTGCGGGTTTCTATGGCCAGGTTGTACTCGATTTCCGGATCGGGATTGGCCATGGCAAAAACTATGGGGTTGGGGGCCATAGACTTCAGCATTTCGGGGCTTACTATGTCCTTGACGGAAAGCCCTACAAATACATCGGCGTCCTTCATAGCTTCCTCGAGGGTGTCAATTTTATGGGAAGTGGCAAATTCGGCTTTTTCTTCGGAAAGGTTTTCCCTGTCCTTCCTTATCACCCCCTTACTGTCGAGCATGACAATATTTTCGGCCTTGGCCCCAAAGGCCTTGTACAGCCTGGTACAGGAAACGGCAGCGGCTCCGGCCCCGCTTATTACAATGTTGACATCCTCAATCCTTTTTTCGGCCAGTTCCAACGCATTGAGCAAGGCCGCAGCCGAAATGATGGCCGTACCGTGCTGGTCGTCGTGCATCACGGGAATATCGAGCTCTTCCTTCAGCCTTTTTTCAATCTCGAAGGCCTCGGGAGCCTTTATATCCTCCAGGTTTATACCGCCGAAGGTTGGGGCAATATTTTTTACCGTGGCAATGAATTCGTCAATATTTTCGGTATCGATCTCAATATCGAATACATCAATATCGGCAAAGATCTTAAATAGAAGGCCCTTTCCTTCCATTACGGGTTTGGAGGCTTCCGGACCTATATTGCCGAGCCCCAGAACGGCCGTACCGTTTGAAATAACGGCCACTAGGTTGCCCTTGTTGGTATATTTATAAACGTTGTTGACGTCTTTTTCAATCTCGAGGCAGGGCTCTGCCACGCCTGGCGAATATGCCAGCGAGAGATCGCGCTGGGTGGAATAACTTTTGGTGGGAAGTACCTGTATTTTTCCCGGCTTAGGTTTGGCGTGGTATAATAGGGCCTCTCTGCGTTTACTCTGCTTGCTCATATAATGCTGAATTTAAGTTCCGGGTTTTTTAATTTTTAAAAAAAACGGAACTTCAAAGGTACGGGTTTTGGAAGAATCGCAAATGGAAAAGCCATTCTTTCCAAATGGTACCACCCTTGTATTTTTTGCGAAACAATTTTCCAAAATGCCCATCTTTTCGCTATTTTCGGAAAAAAAACTTGGGAAAGAGAAAAATTTTTGCACCAAAACACTTGACGATATGTTTTTGGCTAATGGTGGCCTGCCCCTCCATATTGGCCCAGGTAAAGACAGGCAAGGATACTTTGGATATTTATGAGAAAATTGAACAATTTTCCCAAAAAAGTGATTTTACCGAGAAATTGCATCAACTACTTTTTCGACCGACAAAGAATAAACCCCGGAATACCCAGGAACAGCGCCATCGCCCCAAGTACAAACCCTTCGCGGGCAAAGTGATCAGAAGAATAATAATAGACACAAAAGACCCCTTTGGGTTCTCCTTTTCCGATAGTACCGAAACGGCCAATAGCTGGTTGGAAAGGACCGGCAATGCCATCCATATCAAATCAAAACAAATTGCCATCCGCAATTTTTTGTTGCTGAAAGAGGGGCAACGACTGGACACCCTGCTCCTGCTGGAATCGGCCCGATTGCTCCGGGCCCAGAACTACATACGGGAAGTGAGGTTTTCCCCACAATGGGTTGGGAGTACTCGCGATTCCATAGACATTACCATAACGGCCCTAGATTCTTGGAGCTTGATCCCCCAGGTAGAACTTTCTGCCACGCAAACTAAATTGCGATTGCGCGAACGCAATATAATTGGCACCGGCCACCAGCTGGACCTAGGGTTCAACAAGCGCCTGGAAGATGGCAGGATGGCGTATAGGGCCAGCTATAGGGTTCCCAACTTTATGAACACTTTTATAAGTGCGTGGGGAACCTATGAGACTGATTATGCCGAGCACTTCAGCAAATCTATGGCAGTAGATCGGCAATTTTTCTCGCCGCTCACCAAATGGGCCGGCGGGGTTTATCTCGAAGAACGTTCGTTGGGCGTGGCCCTGCCCAACGACAGCAGCTTTTTTTCCTTCCAAAACCTGCGTTTCCAGACCCAGGATTATTGGGCAGGACATTCCCTTCGCATATTTAAGGGAAATACCGAAAGGGAACGCACCACCAACCTTATATTTAGTCTGCGCGCACTGCTTGTAGATTATTCAAAAACGGCAGCCCCGACTTATGACACCATTGGATACTTTACAGACGAAACTTTGTTTTTGGGCAGCGTGGGTATGGCCTCCCGACAATTTATTGAGGACGAGTATATTTTTAGGGATGGCATTACCGAAGACGTGCCCGTAGGGGTGGTTTACGCCATTACCGGTGGGGTGCAGAGAAAAAATGGCAACCATCGCACCTATTTCGGGGCCAGGGCCGCTTATGGCAATTACACCAAATGGGGCTATTTGAGTTTCAATCTGGAAGCGGGAAGCTATTTTAAAGGCTCGAGGAATGAGCAGACCACCTATGCCCTTACGGGAAATTATTTCTCAAATTTATGGTCACTGGGGCCAAAGTGGAAAATGCGCCAATTCATAAAGCCGCAATTGGCTATCGGTACCCACCGACTTCCCATTTATGCAGATAGGGTAAGCTTAAACGAAAATCCGATTTTCAACGGGGTTTACGGCAATCCTTATGGCGGCCGCAACGGAATGATTCCGGGCTTTAACGGGCAGGACGTAGGCACCAAGAAATATGCCCTCGGCCTACAGACCCAATTTTATTCCCCCTGGGAGTTTCTGGGCTTCCGTCTAAATCCTTTTATCAATATTACCGGGGGCGTGCTGGCACAGGAATTCAGGAGCAATAAATCAAATGGTTTTTATTCCTCCTTCGGCCTTGGAGTCATGATCCGGAATGATTACTTGGTTTTCAAATCCTTTCAGCTTTCCTTTATTTTCTATCCTAACATTCCTGGGGAAGGTTCCAATATTCTTAAGACCAATGCTTTTGAGAACGACGACTTTGGGTTGCCAAATTTCCAGATTGGAAAGCCCAGGACAGTACTTTACAATTGATGGGGGCACCCTTGGTTGCGCTAATCCTTTACAAAGTCTATGTTTCGTTTTAAGCCTTCAAACTTGGTACGTTTCACCGCACTTTTTCTGAAAATTTCACGAAATACATCCTCGGTGATTTCCTCCCAGTCTTTTTTTGACATAGACAGCATTTCCGGATGCGGATTGAACAGTGGCTCCCGATGGGGTTTACTGAAACGGTTCCATGGACATACATCCTGACAAATATCGCAACCGAATATCCAGTCCTCAAAATTTCCTTTTTGGGAAAGGGGTATATCATTCTTGAGCTCAATGGTAAAGTAAGAAATGCACTTACTGCCATCTACCACCCTGTCTGCGACAATGGCATTGGTTGGGCAGGCGTCAATACAGGCGGTGCAGGTGCCGCAATGGTCGGTAGTAGGAGTGTCATAGGCCAAGGGAAGATCCACAATTAGCTCGGCCACAAAAAAGAAGGAACCCACATTTTTGGTCAACATAAGGCTGTGCTTGCCAATCCAGCCCAGCCCGCTACGGGCAGCCCAGGCCTTATCCAAAACCGGTGCCGAATCAACAAAGGCCCGGCCGTGGACATCGCCTATCTCTTCGGAAATAAAATTCAGCAGGGATTTTAATTTATCCTTGATGAGGAAATGATAATCGGTGCCGTAGGCGTACTTTGAAATTTTATAGGTGTTGTCGCGCTGTGTTTCGGAAGGAAAATAATTCAACAAAAGAGAAATGACACTTTTTGAACCTGGGACCAGTTTGGTGGGATCCAATCGTTTATCGAAATGGTTTTCCATATAGCCCATCTGGCCGTTCATATTTTGTTTGAGGTAATTTTCTAGTCTGGGGGCCTCCTCTTCCAAAAATTCCGCCTTGCTGATTCCGCATGACAGAAATCCCAGGCGCTGGGCCTCAGACTTGATGAGCTGGCTATGCTTTTCTCTAATATCCATATTTTGAATTGGTTTCGGGGAAGGGCGGTTTATGCAATTTTCCGCCTGGAAATTGCCGAAGTCCCGCTTTAAAACAACCCTCCTTGGGCCGGACCTTTCAATTTTCCCAGATGGTGATAGGCTGCCTCAGTTACTTCGCGGCCACGGGGGGTGCGCACAATGAATCCTTGCTGGATCAAAAAAGGCTCATACACTTCCTCTATGGTCTCGGGACTTTCGGATACGGCGGTGGCGATGGTGGTAATGCCCACGGGGCCGCCTTTAAATTTATCGATAATGGTAGAAAGTATCTTATTGTCCATTTCATCGAGACCGTGGAGGTCAACGTGAAGCGCCTCGAGGCCAAATTTAGAGATTTCGATATCAATTTTCCCATTGCCCTTAATCTGTGCAAAATCGCGGATGCGGCGCAGAAGTGCATTGGCTATACGTGGTGTGCCCCTACTGCGTCCGGCAATTTCGATGGCTGCCTCCATAGTGATGGGCACCTGTAATATGTTGGCACTGCGCTGTATGATGGTGGTGAGCAATTCTGTGGTATAGTACTGAAGCCGTGACGATATCCCGAACCGAGCACGCATAGGGGAAGTCAACAGCCCTGATCGCGTGGTAGCCCCCACGAGGGTAAAGGGATTGAGGTTTATCTGTACCGAGCGGGCGTTGGGCCCAGACTCTATCATGATGTCTATTTTATAGTCTTCCATGGCCGAGTAGAGGTACTCCTCT
>CAYSLM010000034.1:0-22689 GCA_964431895.1 uncultured Aequorivita sp. | reverse complement strand
GTCACACGGGCAGGCGAAGATGGATACGCCGAATAGGTCGCGACCGGTACCGACGTGGTCTTTGAAGCGAACGGCACATACGTTCCGCCGCCCGACGTGAAGTGGAACCAGTGACCGCCACCGCCCGTCGTCGAACAAATGTTGCACTGTCGATGATGTCGTCCCGCCTCGGCCGGCGCCGCGCAGACGATCAGCAGTGCGACCGTCAACATTCCCCCAAAAAATGAGCAAGCGTCTTGGCAATGCCGTTGATCCCTTTGAAACCCTCGACGTCTACGGGCCCGATGCCACCCGCTGGTATATGATAAGCAACGCCAACCCTTGGGACAACCTCAAGTTTGACCAGGACGGCATCGCCGAGGTGCGCAACAAATTCTTCGGAACCCTCTACAATACCTATAGTTTTTTCAGTCTTTATGCCAATCTCGATAATTTTGAGTATCTTGAGAAAAATCTTCCGCTGGAAAAACGCCCCGAGATTGACCGATGGATCCTTTCAGAATTGCATACCCTGATCCAAAAAGTGGACACCTATTATGCAGATTACGAACCCACCAAGGCCACAAGGTCCATTTCAGATTTTGTTCAGGAAAACCTCAGCAACTGGTTTGTACGCCTGAGCCGAAGGAGATTTTGGAAAGGCAGTTACAACGATGACAAGATCTCGGCCTACCAAACCCTGTACACCTGTTTGGAAACCGTTGCCAAGTTGGCCGCCCCCGTGGCGCCCTTCTTTATGGACAGATTGTACAAAGATCTGGTGGCCGGCACCCAGGTAAAAGGAAAGGAATCGGTCCATTTGACCGACTTTCCCCAGGCCAATGCCGCCTTCATCAACAAAAAGCTGGAGCACAAGATGCAGAAGGCACAGACAATATCATCCCTTGTCCTGTCGATACGGCAACGGGAGAAAATCAAGGTGCGCCAGCCGCTGCAAAAGATAATGATCCCCGTGCTGGAGGAAGCCGAAAAAGAAGAGATTCTGGCGGTTTCAGAATTGATAAAAAGTGAAGTAAACGTAAAGGAAATAGAACTGATAGACGAAGGCTCGGGCATGCTGGTCAAGCAGATCAAGCCCAACTTCAAAACCTTGGGCCCACGTTTTGGAAAGGACATGAAAGCCGTAGCAGCCGTCATTTCGGGCTTTGGCCAGAATGAAATCGCCACCCTGGAAAAAGATGGGGAAATATCAGTTTTTATTAACGGAAAAAGTACTATTTTGGCCCTCGATGACGTGATCATCAGTTCGCAGGATATTGAAGGCTGGCTGGTTGCCAATGCCAACGGGGTTACCGTAGCACTTGATGTGACCATTACCCCAGCCCTTCGCAACGAAGGCATTTCCAGGGAACTGGTAAACAGAATACAAAACCTGAGGAAAGACAGCGGTTTTGAAGTGACAGACAGGATTGAGGTCCAGCTTCAGCAAAGCGATAAGCTCAAGGAAGCGGTAAACCAAAATTTGAATTATATTAAGGAAGAAACATTAACGGAGGTTTTGCAGTTTCAGCCAAAAATTGAACAAGGAACCGAAATTGCATTTGATGATATTGAAACACGTATAAGCATTAAAAAACATTAGATCATGACAGAGACAGAAAGAACCCGATATTCTGATGCCGAACTTGAGGAATTCAGAAAGATAATCAATGAGAAAATAAGAAAGGCCGAGGAGCAGTTGGAGCTCATCCAGAGCTCGTATAAAAACGACAGCAACAACGGCACCGATGACACCTCGCCCACCTTCAAGGCCTTTGATGAAGGCAGCGAGGTAATGAGCAAGGAAGCCAATTCGCAATTGGCCATCAGGCAGGAAAAATTTATCCGCGACCTAAAAAATGCCCTGGTGCGCATAGAAAACAAAACCTATGGCGTGTGCCGTGTAACCGGAAAATTGATCAATAAGGAACGCCTCAAGCTTGTGCCCCATGCCACCTTGAGCATTGAGGCAAAGAACCTTCAAAAGTAACCGCATCGCCAGCCGATGTTTTAAAATCAGGCCCCATTTTTATGATGGGGCTTTTTTTTTGTGGTAACTTGTTCCTCCGGGCTATGGAGACTTTATAAAATCGCATCTAAAAATATGGTTCCAATTCCTTGGAAATATGTGCTATGCTTTTTTCTGATGGGAATGGTCTGTTCGGCGCAAAAAGTGATAAGCAGGGAGTTTACCCTAAACAACATCCAAAGCCTGGCTATTGTGGATGATGCCATTTTTAAGATTGAAATAGTCGCCACCAGCAACCCCACCATCGAAGCCGTGCTGCACGTTTGGGGCGAACATTCCGAAAACGTACAGCTGGAAGCCAAAACCTCCCATGGCACGCTGAACCTTGCAACGGGCCTTACCCCCTTTTTCACCCCTGAGGATGATAAACTGGCTGCCCACAAGCTCATGGCCATTGAGCTGCAGCTAAGCGTGCCATCGCAAATTGCACTCTTTATCAAGTCGAGCCTGGCTTCCACCGCTATTGATGGGCACCATCAAAATATTGAGGTTGCGCTGCGCAATGGCAGTTGCCGGCTAACCAATTTTAAGGGCAATGCCCACATTGGCACCATTGGCGGCAAAATAACCGTAAGCGCTCAAAAAGGCGAGGCGGGCAGGGCAAGCTCGGTTGTAGGAAAGGTAGAAAACCTATTGCCCAATAGGGGAAAATACCACGTAGTTGCCGAAAGTTACAGCGGCGATATTTCACTATTGCAAACCAAATAATATTGCTATTTTTGCGCTCGTCCTCCAAACCCAGCGCAAAGAGCACCCATACTTTTATGAGCCTGAAAAAAGCCATCGTGATTATCGTGTTGATCCTTATTATAGATCAACTTTCCAAGCTATATATCAAGACCCATTTCATGCTGGGCGATGAGATATACGTTTTTGACTGGTTCCGCATCCTCTTTGTGGAAAATGAAGGCATGGCCTGGGGAGCCAAGATTCCCGGAAAATACGGCAAACTATTCCTCACGCTTTTCCGTATCGTTGCCATTGGCGGGATTGGGTACTGGTTATGGGATTCGGTAAGGAAAAATGCACCGCGGATACTTATATTCTGTATCGCCCTTATTTTTGCCGGCGCCCTGGGGAATATAATAGATTCAGTGTTTTATGGGGTTATCTTCAATGACAGCCACAGGCAGGTAGCTACCCTGTTTCCGGAAGGGGGAGGGTACGGCACCCTTTTCCACGGCAAGGTGGTTGATATGTTGTATTTTCCGCTCTATAGCGATACCCTTCCCCAATGGATCCCCATATGGGGCGGCAAGTATTTTACCTTTTTTGACCCGGTTTTTAATATCGCCGATTCCTCTATAAGCATCGGGGTTATCCTCTTGCTTCTCTTCAACAAAAAAGCTTTTCCAAAAAAGGCTGAGGCAGAGCGGGAATAACTATATGCAAGGGTGTATAGCAATATATCCCGAGCTTATTTTTTAAACCACAACTTGGTTTTCCTTAGGATTGGGCCCATATTGGTTTGTGCCGGGAGTGCCATCCATTACAAAAAGAACAAGCAACCAAATTGCACCTATAATGGGTATCAGAGACACGAGGATCATCCACCCGCTTTTGTTGATGTCGTGAAGCCTTCTTACCGCTACTGCAAGACCGGGAATAAAAACGAAGAGTGCATACAGTAGATATATTGGGCCATAGCCCAGTTCACCCCAAGCCAGCCCCAAAACATTGTCAAGTATCATGGCGATTATCACAAAAATGATGTTGAACAGTACAAACATCCAATATTCTTTTCTACGCGCCCTACCGGTGAAGTCGGCATATTGTCTCAATACTTTTAGATACCAGTTCATAATTTTTAATTTTATTGGTTAGTAATCCATAAATATAACAATTTAACTGAAATCCAGGATTCCTTCTGGCGTTACGCAATAGTGCAGGGGCACGTCGGTAGCCTCAAAGTCTATTTGTGGTTCCGGGCCGAAAAAGGAGAGCCCCACAAAGATGGTGTCTGGCCTACATTTTTTCAGGAATCGGTCATAAAAACCTTTGCCGTAGCCAATGCGATGGCCTTTTTCATCATAAGCTAAAAGGGGCACAAAAACCACGTCGAGTATTTCAGGTAAAATTGCAATGCCCGAAACCGGTTCGGGAATACCGTATCTCGAGGGTTTCAGCACTGTATTTTCCTGCAAGAGGAAATGCTCCATCTGGCCAGAGCCAAAATCGGCCTTTGATACGACGATGCTTTTGTCCCTTCCTTGGAGAATATGGAGGAGATACTCGGTGTTCACTTCCTTCTTTTCCATTATGGAAAGAAACACATGGTAATAGGTGCTATCCCATATAGGAAGTGTCAACGCGTTGTTGGCAATTTGCAGGCTCAAGGCCTCTACGTTTTCTTCCGACAGGGAAGAACGGAGCTTTTTATATTTGAAACGCAAAGAAACTTTTTGGGTCATGGTAATTTTTTCAGCAAAACAAATTTGGTGGCTATCGGTATTTTCCAGGCTATTGGCCACCGTTTAATATCCATTCAAAAATAAACAGGGTTCATATTTCAAATAGCATCAATCCTCCCATTCTTCCTCCTCCTCTTCCGCAAGGTTATTGCTCTGGGTTGAGATATGGAAGATGGCATCGCCCTGATTTACAATGGGCGATTGGTTTACATTGATGATATAGCCTTCATTGGGCGAGGTGACCTTAAAGCGCATTTTGCCGTAGGGGTCTGTTATGGTAGCCAAAAACTCCCCTTTCTCCACGTGCTTGTTGCAGTTTATCTTCACATGCAGCAGGCCGCTGCGGTGGGCGCGTATCCATTTGCTCTTTTCAACAATGATGGTCTTGGCGGGCGGGTCTGGTGCTACGTGGCGCTTGCCCAGCATTTCCAGGTGATCGAGAAAACGCAAAACGCCATCAACGCCCTCTTTTACGATATGCTTATTGCTCTCGCCACTTTTCCCCCCCTCAAAAAGCAGGGTGGGGATGCCCATCTTGTAGCAGGTATTGCGGTATGATTTTTCAATGGTATTTGAATATACAATAAAGGGAGCATTGAATACCTTGGCCAGTTCCAGTAGCCGTTCATTATTGGGTTTTATCCTGATCTGGGCGGCATTGAACCTACTGGCGCCGCCCGTATGGAAATCGAGGCAATAATCGGCGTGGGGCAATACCTTTTTCGTAAAGTGGTAAGCTACCCGACTGGCCAACGAGCCGGACTTGGTGCCCGGAAAGACACGGTTTAGGTCACGCCCATCGGGAAAGGAGCGGTCCCCATTCAAAAAACCAAAAACGTTGAGTATGGGGATGCAGATGATAGTGCCGCGCTGGGGCCTGTTCAATTTACGGGCTATGAGCTGGCGCACGATTTCTACCCCATTGATCTCATCGCCGTGAATACCAGCCGTAAGGAGGACAGTGGGCCCAGGCTTTTTGGAGCGCTCTATAATAATGGGAATTTCAACCTTGGTAGCCGTGTACAGTTTGGCTATACTGAAATCAAGGGTACGGCTTTGGCCCAAGGCTATGCGCTCGTTGAGAATGACAATATCACGTTCTTCTTTTTTGGCCATGGCTATACGTTGCGCTCTATGTACTTTATAATGGAATTGGCAATATCCTTGCCGGTGGCCTGCTCGATACCTTCCAGCCCGGGCGACGAGTTTACCTCAAGGATGAGCGGCCCGCGGGCAGACTGTAGCATGTCAACACCCGCTATGCCCAAGCCCATGGCCTTGGCAGCCTTTAGGGCAGCGGTTTCTTCCTCATCGGTCAGTTTTATGACGGTGGCCGTACCGCCCCGGTGCAGGTTGCTGCGGAACTCTCCCTCCTTGCCCTGGCGTTTCATGGCGCCTATCACTTGGCCATCAACGATAAAGGCGCGAATATCGGCCCCGCCGGCTTCCTTTACAAACTCCTGCACAATAACGCGGGCCTGAAGGTTGTTGAAGGCCTCAATCACAGATTCGGCAGCCTTTCGGGTCTCAACCAAAATAACGCCTATGCCCTGGGTGCCTTCCAACAGTTTGATGATCACCGGGGCGCCGCCCGCTTGGTCAACGATTTCCTTGACGTTTTTGGAATAATTGGTAAATACGGTCTTGGGCAGCCCCAAGCCGGCACGCGACAATATTTGAAGACTGCGCAGCTTGTCACGAGAGCGCACCAGTGCCTGCGATTCAATAGTGGTAAAAACGCGCATCATCTCAAACTGCCGTACCACTGCCGTTCCATAAAAGGTTACCGAGGCCCCTATCCGCGGGATTATGGCATCGGTATGGTCTAGTTTATGGCCCTTATATATTATGGTAGGGTTCTTCTTTTCTATCACGATATCGCATTTGGTGTGGTTGATTACCTCAACATCGTGCTTTCTGGCCTTGGCAGCTTCTACCAGACGTTTGGTGGAGTAAAGATTTGCATTGGCCGATAATACTTTTATGTTCATTTTTTATGCTTTAGTTTGAATGAAAGGTTGGTCTTGTTGATGTCAACCACAAATTTTTTGCTGAGAAAATTTCGTCCCAAAAGTACGGGAAAACGCATCTCCTCCCTATCGCTCAAGGTCAAATAAATGGGATGGGTTTTTCCGAAGAGAACAATTTCGGTCTTGATGCGATAGCGCGCCTGTGCCTGGCCGTTGCTGCTCTTGACAACCTTTACGTCATATTCGTCAAAGATAATTTCCTTCTCGTGGTAACTGGGATGCTCTTCATCCAGAAAAGTGCATTTCAGATAATTGTCCTCTACCTTTACGTTCTTGCAATGGATGGAAGAGGTGTAGGCGCCCGTATCTATTTTTACTTCAATATCAAACAAATTCAGCAAGGGGAAATCTGCCTTGTCTATTCTGCCGATGTTTCTTTTCAATGGATTTAAGGTTTTGGTTATTGCAAGTTATGAAACCGAAACTGAAATCGAAAAAGAAATCGAAATTGAACTTGAACCTGAACTTGAACTTGAACTTGAACTTGAATTTGAACTTGAATTTGAATTAAAAATCAAGGTGAGTTTGAGGACGGCTTCTTTTGGGTAAAAGGACGGCATCTTTTGAGTGGAGGGACGGCTTCTTTTGGGTAAAAGGACGGCATCTTTTGGGTGGAAGGACGGCATCTTTGATACCTCCGATGCAGCATCTATTTGCGGGCATTGCGCTCAATAAAACCTATCACGCTTTTTGAAACGTTTTTGCCCGAGGTATTTTCAATGCCCTCCAGGCCCGGCGTGCTGTTTATTTCCAAAACCAAGGGCCCGTTTTTTGACTGTAGTATGTCTACTCCGCAAAAGCCCAATTTCATGGCCCGGGCGGCTTTGATGGCCAGTTTTTCCTCTTCGGAAGAAAGCGAAACCATTTCGGAAGTGCCCCCACGGTGCAGGTTGCTGCGGAAATCGCCGATCTTGCACTTGCGTTTCATGGCGGCCACCACCACCCCATCCACCACTATGGCCCGAAGGTCGGCCCCGTTGGCTTCCTCAACATATTCCTGCAGGAGAAACTTTACGCCCGCGGCATTTAAGGTTTCAATGGTAGCCAGGGCATTTTGCCGACTTTCGGAAAGAATGACCCCCTCGCCGTGGGTGCCTTCCAAAAGTTTGATGATGATGGGTTTTTCGCCAAAGGTTTTTAATTGTTCCTCAAATTCAAAAAAGGAAGCATAGACCGTACGCGGCACGGGGATATTGTGTTTTGACAATATTTGAAAACAGGTCCACTTGTCACGGCTCTGAATAATCCCTTCGGAAGAAACCACGCTAAAAACCCCCATCGCCTCAAAATGACGGACCACATTGGCGCCAAAGAAAGTGTTTGAGGCCCCAATACGCGGGATGATGGCGTGGAGATCATCTACCACTTCATTTTGGAAATAGAGGACTGCCCTCCCATTTTCCACCGCCAGGTTGCAATATGACGGATCTAAAACCTCCATTTGGTGATGGCGTGCCTGCCCGGCATTGATAAGGCTTTTGGTGGAATAAAGGGCCTCGCCCCGCGATAGAATGGCAATGTTCATAGCTGGTTATTGTAGGCGCAATTTAACCAAAAAGGAAAATGCTTCTTGACCCAAGGCATTTTTTAAACCATAATTAACATATTGCCCGGCAAATCGCTTCCTATAAAACGTGCAATACCTTATCTTTGGGGCTATGGCAAAAGCTTCGGTAACGCTCCAAATTTCTACCCTTCCCGATTCGCCCGGCGTATATCAATACTACGATAAGGACGGGAAATTGCTGTATGTGGGCAAGGCTAAAAACCTAAAGAAACGCGTTTCGTCCTACTTCACCAAAAATTTTGACAACAACCGTACCCGCCTGTTGGTCAAGAAGATAGAGACCATAAAGCATATCGTGGTAAAAACCGAGACCGATGCGCTACTGCTTGAAAACAACCTGATAAAAAAATACCAGCCCCGCTACAACGTGATGCTCAAGGACGACAAGAGCTACCCTTGGATCTGCATCAAGAACGAACGCTTTCCACGGGTATTCGTTACCCGGCAGCTCATCCGCGATGGCTCAGAGTACTACGGGCCCTACACCAGTATGAAGACCGTGCACACCCTACTCGACCTGATAAAGGGCCTTTACCCCCTACGCACCTGCAACTACGACCTTTCTGAGGAAAAGATAAGGGCGGGCAAATACAAAGTCTGTTTGGAATACCATCTGGGCAACTGCCTGGGCCCCTGCGAAGGCCTGTTCAGTGAGGAGGAATACAATGATAATATTGAGGCCATCCGCAATATCGTGAAAGGGAATTTTAAGGAATCGCTGCGCAAGTTCAAGACACAAATGAAGACCCTCGCGGCCAACCTAAAATATGAGGAGGCACAGCGCATCAAGGAGAAGATAGACATCCTGGAGAACTACCAGAGCAAGTCAACGGTAGTAAACCCAAAGATCAACAATGTAGATGTGTTTTCGATAATCTCAGACGAAAGCTATGGCTACGTCAACTTTCTGCAACTCTCGCATGGAGCCATTATCCGTTCGCACACCCTCGAGATAAAAAAGAAACTCGACGAAAGCGACAAGTCGCTGCTGCAGCTGGCCATAGTTGAAATGCGGCAGCGCTTCAAATCGCAGTCTAAGGAAGTATATCTTCCCTTTAAAGTAGATCTGGGCGAAAGCATAAAAGTGCACGTGCCCAAGTTGGGCGACAAAAAAGCCATTTTGGACCTTTCGGAAAGAAACGCCAAATACTACCGCATGGAAAGGTTTAAACAAGCCAAGATCGTTGACCCAGACAGGCACACCAACCGTATCATGGCCCAGATGAAAAAAGATTTGCGGTTGGCCGAAGAGCCGCGGCACATAGAGTGTTTTGACAACAGCAACATACAGGGCACCAACCCCGTGGCAGCCTGCGTAGTGTTTAAGGACGGCAAGCCCAGCAAGAAGGACTACCGTAAGTTCCATATCAAGACGGTTGAGGGCCCCGACGATTTTGCCTCGATGGAAGAGGTGGTCTATCGGCGTTATAAAAGACTGCTTGAGGAAGAGCAACCCCTGCCCCAACTTATCATCATAGACGGCGGAAAGGGACAGTTGTCATCGGCCCTAAAAAGTTTGGATGCCCTGGATTTACGGGGAAAAATTGCCATCATCGGTATTGCAAAGCGTTTGGAGGAATTGTTTTATCCCGACGATCCCATCCCTCTTTATTTGGATAAAAAAAGCGAGACGCTAAAAATAATCCAGCAGCTCCGCAATGAGGCGCACCGCTTTGGCATAACCTTTCACCGCAGCAAGCGCAGCAAGCAGGCCTTGAATACCGAGCTGGAAACCATCCCCGGAATAGGTGAAAAAACCATGGTAAAGCTGCTTTCGCACTTCAAAAGCACCAAGCGCATATCCAATGCTTCGTTTGAGGAGCTGGCCCAAGTAGTAGGACCCAGCCGCGCCAAGAAATTGGCCGTCCATTTCGGAAACGAGAAAAAAGAGAAGCCCAACAACACATCGTCAAAAAGCAAGGAATGAGGTATCTGCCATTTATTATTTTTGTTTTGGTTTCCCTGGCAAGCTTCGGCCAGGAGAAAATGACCAATGACGTAAAGGTAGGCCTGGTGCTGAGCGGTGGCGGGGCCAAGGGCCTGGCCCACATTGGTGCCTTGAAGGTAATAGAAGAGGCCGGGGTGCGCATTGATTACATAGGAGGCACCAGTATGGGTGCCGTGATTGGCGCGCTATATGCTTCGGGCTACTCTGCCCAACAACTGGATAGTATCTTTAGGGAAACCGATTTCAATACCCTCATCCAGGATGACATTCCGCGCAGCGCAAAAACATTTTACGAAAAACAGGAGGCCGAGAAATATGCGCTGGTCCTGCCGTTTGATAATTTTAAGGTAGGCCTGCCCTCGGGTTTTTCCAAGGGGCAAAATGTGTACAATCTTCTCTCAAAACTTACCAGCCACGTTTCCGATATTTCCGATTTCAGCAGGCTGCCCATTCCCTTTTTCTGTGTGGCCACCAATGTGGAGACGGGCAAGGAAGTAATCCTCGATCACGGCTACCTGCCACGCGCGGTCACGGCCAGTGGTGCCCTGCCATCACTCTTTAGCCCGGTGGTCATTGATGATAAGGTGCTCATTGATGGTGGGGTGGTCAACAATTATCCGATAAAAGAAGTAAAAGCCAAGGGGATGGACATCATCATTGGGGTTGATGTGCAGGACAGTCTTAAATCGCGCAACGAGCTTCAATCTGCCTTTGATGTGCTGGTGCAGATAAACAACTACCGCACCATCCATGACATGAAACAAAAAAGCAAGGAGACCGATATTTACATCCATCCCAAAATCAAGGACTTTTCGGTAGTATCATTTAGTGAAGGCGTGAAAATAGTAGCCTCTGGCGAAACCGCCGCCAAAAGTAAATTGCCCCAACTAAAACAAATCGCTGCACGGCAAAAAACCGAGCCCCGTCCTTCAGTAAAAATGGAAACCCGCGACTCTATCTTTATCAAGGAAGTGCGCATTGAGGGCAACCAAAAATACACCCGCAGCTACGTACTTGGAAAGCTGAAGCTGCGCACCCCGTACAAAATCTCCTACGAAAAATTCAGCCAGGGCATCAACAATCTTTCGGCCACGGGCAATTTTCAGGACATCAACTATCAGTTTATAGAAGATGGCAATGATCAAAATATACTGCTGTTAAAACTTCGCGAAAGTCCCACCAACATGATGTTGAGGTTTGCCGTACATTACGACGACCTTTTCCGCACGGCCCTCCTGGTAAACATCACCCGCAAGCGCCTGATTACCAATAACGACATTGCCTCACTAGACCTGATTGCCGGTGACAATCTGCGCTATAATTTTGAATACTATATAGACAAGGGCTTTTATTGGAGCGTGGGGCTCAATTCAAAATACCACTTTTTTGAAACCGATGTCCCCCTCACGTTCTTGGGGGAAGAGGTCAATGACGAAATTTCCCTCCCCATAAACAACCTTTCCATCAAATACAGCGATTTTACCAACCAGATCTATTTTGAAACCCTTTTCCAAAGAACCTTTAAACTGGGGCTGGGCGGCGAGCACAAATACCTTCGCTACCTATCGGAAACCATTGGAACAGACAGAAACAACCTGCCCCGCACCGTTTTTGAGAGCACCAACTATTACAGTGCCTTCGGTTTCTTGAAGTATGACAGTTATGACAACAGTTTCTTTCCCACCAGGGGGGCATACTTTTCCGGCGATTTTCATTGGTATCTTCTGGCCCATGGGCGCAACGAGGATTTTGAGCCTTTCTCGCTGGCAAGGGCAAAGTTGGGTTATGCGCATACTCTTTTTGGCAACCTCTCGGCCCACCTCACCACCGAGGGCGGGTTTAAATGGGGAAGCCCAAAAACCAGTTCGCTAGACTTTGCTCTGGGCGGCTACGGTTTTAAGGAAATGAACAATATTATACCCTTTATGGGCTACGAAGCCATTTCGCTGCGCGGAAACACCTACCTGAAATCTACCCTTACCCTGGATTATGAAATTTTCCGAAAAAACCATATCAACATTGCCGCCAGCATAGCCAACGTGGGCAATAACCTTTTTGAAAAAGGCGAATGGATAGACGGCATTGATTATTCGGGCTTTTCGGCAGGCTATGGCCTGGAAACGGTGCTGGGGCCCATGGAGATAAAATATTCCTATTCCCCCGAAAGGGACCAGAACGAATGGTACGTGGCCCTGGGCTATCGCTTTTAGCAAAAGGTTAAAACAAAACCTCCATTATTTTTACGATATTTGTGGGGAGCTTGGTTTTATGGAAGTTTTCTTCCCACAAATCAATAAAAAATAGCAACAAGCAATAAAAATAAACCCATGCCTTTCTACCACAAACTGGGCAAGATACCGCCCAAACGCCATACCCAATTCCGCAAGCCCGACGGAAGCCTTTATTATGAACAGCTGTTCGGGACCGTGGGTTTTGACGGGATGTATAGCAACATTTACCACGAGCACCGCCCCACACAAGTAAAGGAAATAAAGAAGCAATACAGCGTGGCCCCCAAAATAGCCCGGGCCAACAATTTGGAATCGCTCCGCCTGAAGGGTTTTGACGTGAAACCCGAAAAAGACTACCTCAACAGCCGAAAAACGGTGCTCACCAATAGCGATTGCAGCATTATTCTTGCCGCCCCACAACAATCGCAAGAAGATTATTTTTACAAGAATACCGATGCCGATGAATTGATCTTCATCCACAAGGGCAGCGGAAAGCTGCGCACCTTTTTGGGCAATCTTGATTTTAAGTACGGCGATTACCTTTTGGTGCCCCGCGGGATCATTTACAAAATGGATTTTGACACCGAAGACAACCGGCTGTTTATCGTAGAATCGCGGCGCCCTATTTACACCCCAAAACGGTACAGGAACTGGTTCGGGCAGTTGTTGGAACATTCGCCCTATTGCGAGCGCGACATCCGCAAACCGCAGGAACTGGAAACCCACGACGAGAAAGGCGATTTTCTGGTAAAGGTGAAAAAGCACGATGACATTTTTGAAATGGTTTATGCCACCCATCCGTTTGACGTGGTGGGCTATGACGGCTACAACTTTCCGTATGCCTTTTCCATACATGATTTTGAGCCCATCACAGGCCGCATACACCAGCCGCCACCCGTGCACCAAACCTTCGAGACCGATGCTATGGTAGTCTGCAGTTTTGTGCCGCGGCTTTATGATTATCATCCAGACAGCATTCCCGCACCCTACAACCACAGCAATATAGATAGCGATGAGGTGCTGTATTATGTTGACGGCGACTTTATGAGCCGGAACGATATTGAAGCAGGCCAGATAACCCTGCACCCGGCGGGCATTGTACATGGGCCGCATCCCGGTGCCGCCGAACGAAGCATTGGCAAAACCGAAACAGAGGAACTGGCCGTCATGGTAGATACTTTTAAACCGTTGCAGGTTACCGAAGATGGTTTAAAACTCTCGGATGGCACGTATTATCTGAGCTGGTTGAAGGAATGAGTTGGACGAGTTTAGTTGTAGTATGCAGTAAACATCATAACAAAAACCTATGCCTACAATTTTTAGTCAAAAAGGATATCGGTTTTTCTTTTACAGCAACGAACATTTACCGATGCATATTCATATAGAAAAAGATAACAAAACTGCTAAATTTGAAATTTTACCGATAACACTAATCAAATCAAGAAAATTCAATGCCACTGAAATTAGGGAAATACGTAGCTTAGTAGAAGAAAATAGTGGGTTAATTAAAAACAAATGGAATGAGTATTTTAATAAGTAAATCCAATAACGCAGTTGAATTAAGTTTTGGTGACCATAAAATGAAAATAATTTTTGAGGATGGCAGGGAATTGTCCATCCCATTGGAATGGTTTCCGAAACTTCGGAATGCGAAAGAAAACGAATTGAATAATTGGCGGTTCATAGGTAATGGCGAAGGTATTCATTGGAAAGATTTGGATGAAGATATTCTAATTGAAAATCTTCTGGTTTAGATTAATGTAATATTAGAAAACTTAAATCATGAGCAAAGAAGTAAAATCAGTCGATTATGGGCTGGAGAAAATTTTTGAGGGCGCAGAGGATTTTCTGCCCCTGTTGGGAACCGATTATGTAGAGTTCTACGTGGGCAATGCCAAACAATCGGCCCATTACTACAAAACCGCCTTCGGGTTTCAATCGTTTGCCTACAAAGGGCTTGAAACCGGCTCGCGCGATTCGGTGAGCTATGTGCTAAAACAGGATAAGATCAAATTGGTGCTCACCACACCCTTAAACAGCCAGTCGCCCATTAACGACCATATCGTAAAGCACGGCGACGGCGTGAAGGTCATTGCCCTATGGGTAGACGATGCCCGCAGTGCCTTTGAGGAAACCACCAAACGCGGTGCCAAACCCTATATGGAACCCACCGTTGAAAAAGACGAACACGGCGAGGTGGTGCGCAGCGGTATCTATACCTATGGTGAGACCGTGCATATGTTTGTAGAGCGCAAAAACTACAACGGAAAGTTTCTTCCCGGCTTCCGCGAATGGAAAAGCGACTATAACCCAAGCCCAACGGGCCTAAAATATATTGACCACATGGTAGGCAACGTGGGCTGGGGCCAAATGAACAAGTGGGTAAAATGGTATGAGGACGTGATGGGATTTGTAAACTTCCTGTCTTTTGACGACAAGCAAATCCATACCGAATATTCTGCCCTGATGAGCAAGGTAATGAGCAATGGCAACGGCCGCATCAAATTTCCCATCAATGAGCCCGCCAAGGGAATAAAAAAATCGCAGATCGAGGAATACCTCGACTTTTACGAAGATTCGGGCGTACAGCATTTGGCCGTGGCTACGGATGATATTATCAAAACCGTGACACAACTGAAGGAGCGGGGCGTAGAATTTTTACCCCCGCCGCCACAAGCGTATTACGATGACATTCCCCGTAGGTTGGGCAGCCATATGGAAATGATGAAAGAAGACATAAAGGATCTTCAAAAACTCTCCATATTGGTCGATGCCGATGAAGAAGGCTACCTATTGCAGATCTTCACAAAACCCGTGGAAGACAGGCCCACCCTATTCTTCGAAATAATTCAACGTATGGGTGCAAAAGGTTTTGGTGCCGGCAACTTCAAGGCGCTATTTGAATCTATTGAGCGCGAACAGGCCCAACGCGGAACCCTATAAAAACAGAGGTAAAAATAAACCCCACCAACTCAAGGAGGTGGGGTTTATTTTTTTTGGAACGGTAGTTGTAAATTTAAAATCAAAAAAAATCTCTTTTCCGCCTATGAAAAAGTTGCTTCTGCTTCTTGCCATTTTTTTAATGTACAACTCATTTTGGGCACAACAAAAGGCCTATGGCGATGGCGAGTACTTCAAATTCCGGGTACATTACGGCTTTGTTACGGCGGGCTATGCCACGCTAAAGGTAAAAGATGCCACCATCGGTGGGAAAAAAGTTTACCACGTCAGGGGTTTTGGGGAAACCGTGGGTATCTCCAAATGGTTTTTCAAGGTAAGGGACGATTACCAATCTTATATCGATAAGGAAAAGGATATCCCCTATCGCTTTATCAGAAAAATTGACGAGGGCGGATACACCAAAGATATTGAGATAGACTTTGACCACCAGGAGGGAAAAGCTGTGGTTAAAGACAACAAACACAATGAAACCACCGTTTTTTCGTTCCCCCAAGAGACCCAGGACATGATTTCGGCCTTTTATTTCCTGCGCAACCGTTTGGATACCGAAAACATCAAGGAAGGACAGGTCGTTGAGATGAATATGTTCTTTGACAAGGAAAATTACAAATTCCGATTAAAATTCCTTGGAAAAGAAATATTACGTACTAATTTTGGCCAGGTTCGTACCCTGGTCTTCCGGCCCTATGTACAATCCGGACGGGTTTTTAAGGAAAAGGAAAGCCTAACGGTCTGGATAAGTGACGATAAGAACAAGATCCCGTTATTAGTAAAGGCCGATTTGGCCGTTGGATCACTAAAGGCCACCTTGACCGAATTTAAGGGCCTGCAACATTCATTTAAAATTTTGGCAAACCAATAATCCATAATATCAAAACTCCCCAGAATTGAAGCATTTTATTACAACCGTCTTGGCGCTTACCTTGCTTACCGCCGCCTGTGAAAAAAACAGAGACGATCTGGTTGAAACCCCTACCCAAATTCAAGAACCCATTATAGAACAGTATGGCTATGTGCTGAATGATTTTAACGTAGTGCGTGACACCATACGGAAAGGTGATACCTTTGGCGATATTCTCGCGGCCAACGGCGTTTCCCATTCAAAAATCTTGGAGGTGGCCACCAAATTCCGCGATAGCTTTGACGTGCGCCGCATAGTAGTGGGAAAACCCTATGTGCTGCTCAACTCAAAAGACTCGCTCAACAAAACCCTGGTCTTTATTTACGAGACCAACAAAATTGATTATGCCGTAATTGACTTTAGGGACAGCCTAAACATCTACAACAGCCAAAAGCCGGTGAAATATGAAATCAGGGAAGCCTCGGGCGTCATCAACAGCTCGCTGTCTGCCACTATGGAGGAGCAGAACCTGAGCCCATATATGACAGACCAGTTGGCCAATATCTATGCGTGGACCATCAATTTCTTTAAGCTCCAGGCCGGAGACCGTTTTAAGGTAATCTATTCCGAAAGGTTTATTGATGACACCATTCCCGCTGGGCTCCATGAAATAAAGGCCGCCTATTTTGAGCACCACGGCAAGCCCCTTTATGCGTTTCGGTTCAATTCTGACGATTCAACCAAAGTATTCGGCTACTATGATGAGCTGGCCAATAATCTAAGGCGGGCCTTCTTAAAAGCTCCCGTAAAATTCAGCCGTATCTCCTCCCGCTACAACCTCAACAGGCGCATTGCCTATTATGGTTTCAAGCTGCGACCACACCGCGGCACCGACTTTGCGGCTCCCGTAGGCACACCCATCCTGGCCACGGCAGATGGTGTAGTAACCAAGTCTGAAAGGCGCGGCGGCAATGGCAACTACGTCAAAATAAGGCACAACAGCACTTACGAAACCCAATACCTACATATGAAGGCCCGCAACGTAAAGGTAGGGCAGCACGTGAGCCAAGGCGACGTGATAGGTTGGATTGGGATGACGGGCAATACAAGCGGCCCCCACGTGTGCTATCGATTCTGGAAACACGGGAAGGAAGTAGATCCCTTTAAGGAAGACACCCCTTTTTCCAAACCCCTTCCCGAGAATTTGCGCGAGCAATATTTTGCTGCCATCATGCCCCTAAAGGAACAACTGGATTGCATTGCATACTAAACTTTCCCCCATTGGCAAGACTTGTTGATAAACTTGTTATTAAATAAGCTTCAACAAATCAGCCACTTAGGTTTATTATTTTATCTTTATCAAAACGATATTTTCCTTAATGAATTCTTAATCAATTTTGTTGGTTAAAACTCATTTAAGATTGTACTTTTGCCGAAAATTTTAAACCTAAATACAAATTCATGAGAAAGCTCTTATTTCTTGTTTTTCTATTGGGCGGATTCACCGCTTTTTCCCAGGGAACGATCACCGGAACGGTAGTCGATTCCGAAACGAACGATCCCTTGGCAGGCGCCAACATCGTTGAGACCGGCACCTCAAACGGTACCATTACCGATTTTGACGGAAACTTTACCCTAAATACTTCCGCAAAGACCGGAACGCTCACAATTTCCTATATCGGGTATAGCATTGAGAAGGTTCCTTTTACCATCACCAACGGTACCGCCGCGCTTGGAATGGTAAAAATAACCGTAGATTCTGACGCGCTTGAGGAAGTGGTAATTGTAGGAAAGGGTATTATCGACCTGGCAAAAGACCGCCAGACGCCCATTGCCGTGTCAACCATCACCGCCGCCGAGATCCAATCAAAGGCCATCGGTAACGTGGAATTTCCCGAAGCGGTAAAAAGCACCCCCAGTGTTTACGTTTCAAACCAGGCCGGTGGTTTTGGCGACTCGCAGATGTTCCTCCGTGGGTTTGACCAAACCAACACTGCCTTCCTTTTGAACGGGCAGCCCATCAACGGGATGGAAGATGGAAAAATGTACTGGTCCAACTGGTCTGGAATGTCAGACGTGGCCAATGCCGTACAGGTACAGCGTGGTCTGGGATCGTCAAAACTGGCAATTAGCTCGGTTGGGGGTACCATCAACATCGTTTCCCGCGCTGCCGGTAGAAAAGAAGGAGGTTTTGCCCGCTTTATGACCGGTAACGACAGCTACTTTAAAGGAACCGTAAGTTATGACTCTGGCCTAAAAGGCAAATGGGCATACTCATTCCTGTTTGACCACTGGCAAGCCCACAGAAAATTTGCCAAAGGTACCGCAGGCCAAGGCCAAAACTACTTTATTGGTATAGGTTATGTGCCCAATGACAAACACTCTTTCAACTTCCTGTTGACCGGTGCCCCACAATGGCACGACCAGAATTTCTCAAAATCACTTGAAGATTATGCGCGCTATGGCCAACTGTACAACAGCAACTCCGGATTTTATAACGGCGAGCGCTACACCATAAGAAGAAACTATTACCATAAACCCATCATCAACCTAAACTGGGACTGGGACATTAACGACAACACCAACCTTTCCTCTGTTGCATACGCCTCATTCGGGCGCGGAGGAGGAACAGGCCCTGCCGGAAGCTCACGCAATATTGTACGTGATGCCAACGGCGAAATTGATTTCAACGCCATCGAAGAAAACAACATCGCAGGTGCCGAAAATGGAATAGGAAGCTACAGCCGGGGCTCCTTGGTAAGGAGAATGTCCGTCAACAACCACAACTGGTACGGATTCCTTACCAACCTGGAAAGCTCGGTAAGTGATAACTTTACCTTCAACATTGGTGCAGATACACGGTTCTACAAAGGAAGCCATTGGTACCAGATGAACGACCTTCTTGGGCTTCAGGGCTATGCCGATAACCGCGGCTACGGTGATGCCAGAGACAGCGACTACGTGATAAGCGAAACTTTTGAAGCCAGCCCTTGGGCAGCACTCTTCAACTCTGCCGATGAAGGGCAAAGATTCAACTATGACTATTCAGAGTACATCAATTATCTGGGTGGTTTTGGCCAGGCCGAATTTAAGACAGACAACTTCTCTGCCTTTGTACAAGGAGCAGTATCTACCCAAAGCTACCAGAGAGAAGGCCGTGCCGAAGGTCGCGAAATTGAAGGCGTAAACGGACTTGGAAAATCTGAGAAAGTCAACAAGTTTGGTTACAACCTTAAAGGAGGAATGGGCTACACCATTGTGGAGGGCCACACCCTATTTGTAAATGCGGGCTACTATTCAAGACAGCCTTATCTGGACAATATCTTCTCAGATATCCGAAACTCAAATTATATCCTTACAGGGGAAAACGAGGTTGACAATGAGGAAATCACCGGTATTGAGGGTGGTTACAGATTGCGTTCAGGCGACTTTAGCCTTGATCTTAACGGATACTACACCAAATGGGGCAACCGTTTCCTATTGGGAAGCTTTATCGAGGGCGATCCATCAGATCCAAACCCCATTAACCAGAAAGACCGTTACCAAAGATTTACCAACATAACCCAGGTACACAAAGGATTTGAGTTTGAAGGAAAATATCGCCCTTCAAGTGAGTTTATGTTCCGTGCCTTCGGGAGTATCGGCAACTGGAAGTACGACGGAAGGACTCCTTTCGAAACCCGTGAGAGCGATGAGAATACCCTATTGGAACAAGGATCGGTAAACCTTACCGGAACCAAAGTGGGCAACGCACCACAGACTTCCTTTGGCTTTGGGTTTAAATACAACATCGTTGGCGGCCTTACCGTTGATGCCGACTACAACATCTACACCGACCTTTATGGATTTGTTGATGCCGAAGACGTAGTAAAAGCTGCTCAAAGAGGAGAGGTCTACCAAGCTGAGCGCCTTTCGCCCTACAGCCTTCTGGATGCAGGTCTTACCTACAAATTTGACTTCGGTGGACAGGATATCACCCTTAGGGCCAACTGCTATAACGTGACCAATGAGAGTTATTTGGGCCAAAAGGATTCCTACGGGTATTACTACGGAAACGGAAGAACCTGGAATGCAAGCATTCGCTACGATTTCTAATGACCCATTCCAATAAAAATAAAAGGCCCCGGTATTTCGGGGCTTTTTTTATGTATATAAATCCTATATTTGGACTTCCTATAAAAAAACAAAAACATGGACGTTTCGGCTATTTTCCAATTTATTCATTCTTACTGGGCCTATTTGGTTCTTCTGGTGGTTCTCTTGGCCACAATCAATGCCCTGGTGGGCTTCTTCTCAAACCGGGAGTACGGGCCACGGGATTTTAGAATATCCCTTTTTGCATTGATAGTTACCCATATCCAGATACTTATTGGGCTTATTTTATATTTTATTTCGCCTTGGGGCCTTAGCAATATCATCAACAATGGAATGGGCGTAGTGATGAAGGATGGCACCTCGCGCCTTTTTGCCGTGGAGCATCCACTCATTATGATCATTGTGGTGGTCTTGATAACCATTGGCTACTCAAAGCACAAAAAGAAACTGCTGTCGCACAAAAAATTTAAGGTGCTGGCCATATTCTACACCATCGCCCTTATCTTGATGCTCAGCCGCATTCCCTGGAGCCAGTGGTTTTAGTGAATTGTTGTTATGAAACACAAAAGGCGCCCGTATTGAGCGCCTTTTTTTGTGGTAACCTTTTCAAAAGCCTAGCTTCCGCTATCCTTTTCCTTGATGAGATAGATAAACACGGGAAAGTGATCGCTATATCCGCCGGTATAGCCATTGGCAAAACTTCGGAAGGGATAGCCCTTGTACCTACCGCGCGGATTGGCGAGGTAACTTTTATTATAGATTCCTGCCTTATAAAATCTATAAGACGAATAATCTTTTTTGGTAAGTTCGGTAGAAACAATAATTTGGTCAAAAAGGTTCCAGGCATCGCGATAGGCAAGCGTACCCATTCCTTTTTTGTACATTTCTTCCATAGGGTTGTAAAGGTCTTTTATCTTGAGGTCTTCCCGTTCGCCTTTGGCCTTTAGGACATCCTTCACGCTCGGGCTCACCGGATCGTCGTTTAGGTCGCCCATGGTGATGATCTTGGCATAAGGGTCTTCGCTGAAAAGCGAATCTATGATTTTTTTGTTGAGCTGGGCGGCCTTGAGGCGCTTGGGGCGGCTTCTTTCCTCTCCGCCGCTTCGCGAGGGCCAGTGGTTTACAATCACGCTGATTTTTTCGCCGTCCAGCATCCCGCTCACCAAAAGCTGGTCACGGGTATAGATGCGCTTGCTGCGGTCTTGGTCATCATAGATCACCAATTCATAGGCTTTGTAATGGGTAGGCACAAAAAGTTTTTTCTTATAGAGCAAGGCCACGTCAATTCCACGGCGGTCGGGGCTGTCAAAATGGACAATGCCGTAATCCTGGTTTACCAGTGGCTCCTGGTTCAACAAATCCTCCAGTACGCGGCGGTTCTCTACCTCGCTCACGCCAACCAGGGCTGGGGACGTACCGGTAAGGTCCTGACCAATTTCCGCAATTACCTTGGCCATATTGGCCAGTTTGGCTTCATAGATTTCTTGGGTCCAATGGTCCTTTCCCTCTGGGGTACGGTCGTCATCAAAGATCAGGGGGTCGTCTTCATAGTCAAAAAGGTTCTCAACATTGTAAAAGGCCACGGTATTTACCTTATACTCTTTCTTTTGCTGTGAAAAAGAAGCCGAAAGGGCCAGCAGAAATATACCGAGACAGAAATATGTGCGTTTCATGGGCAAGCAGAAAAAAAATAGGTTTAAGTAATATTTAACATTCTCAGGGCCAAAAGTAGCTAATTCATTTAAAAAATGTAGTTTTGCTCCGCATTAAAAAAAAACAAAATTCTATTAAACCCCATTGATTGGAATGAACAGATTCTTTTTAACGATTTGCATGGTGTTTTTGGCGGCAGTTTCGGCCGTTGCCCAAAATCCCGTCGTAACTGGAAAGGTGATAGATACCAATTCCAGCGAACCCATTCCGGATGCCACAGTTACCATTCGGAACAGTATTTTTAGCACCCTTACCGATGCAAGGGGAGGTTTTTCCTTCTCACAGCAATCCCTTCCGCAGGGCGAACAGGTACTGGTAATCTCAAAGGAAGGCTACAACAGCGTTGAGATTCCCGTAACCATCCAAAATGAAGATCCGGTAATACTTAAGCCCATCTTACTGTCTGTTGATATGCGGGCAGTAGAGGCCCAGATTGGCGTGATAAGCCTTTCAGACGAGCAGCTGGACGAGGATGAAGGCACGGCCTACAACGTCTCGGGACTGTTGCAAGCTTCAAAGGATGCTTTTTTGAACGCAGCCTCTTATGACTTTAGTGCTACCTTCTTCAGGCCCCGGGGCTACGATTCTGAAGACGGGAAAGTGCTCATCAATGGGCTGGAGATGAACAAGCTCTACAATGGCCGGCCACAATGGTCAAACTGGGGCGGGCTCAATGATGTGATGCGCAACCAGATGTTTTCTATGGGCATGTCTGCCAACGAGTACAATTTTGGCCACCTGGCAGGTACTACCAACATCATTATGCGCGCCTCCCAGTATCGCAAGGGGGGTCGCATTTCGTATGCCTCGAGCAACCGTAGCTACCGTGGCCGCATCATGGGCTCCTACAACAGCGGGCTGCTTCCCAGCGGGTGGGCATATTC
>CAYSLM010000033.1:0-23537 GCA_964431895.1 uncultured Aequorivita sp. | reverse complement strand
GTGCCAGGTCAATACGGTCTCCGCCACGTCTATACTCTCTAATTCCGGTAAAATCCAGTCCAATTCTACTGTTATCGTTGGGTCTTAAAAATGCTTTGGCACCCAGGGAATTATTGGTGAGTTTTGTGATTTCACTAAATCCGTCTTCGTTAGCATCATAGGCATCACGATCGCGAAATATCCCATATACCGTAACTCCACTGCTTAAGTCTTCACTAACTACTGAAGCATTCAGGTTTACATTCCTATCGGCTGTTTCTCCATCTATAAGTGTTAGGTTTGAACTCACTTCCCAGCTATCGTTTATGGGTTCTTTGGTAATTACATTTACGGTTCCTGCAATGGCATTAGAGCCAAATAACGCCGAGCCACCACTGCGTACCACTTCAACCCGTTCAATAGTACTAATAGGTATTTGCTCTAAACCATAAACCCCATTTAAGGCACTAAAAACGGGCCGGCTGTTTACCAATACCTGGGTATATTCACCTCCCAGGCCATTAAGGCGAACCTGCGTAAAGCCGCAGTTTTGGCAATTTGTTTCCACACGCACCCCCGACTGGTAATTAAGTCCGTCTGCCAGGGAGATAGACTGGGTGGCTTCAAATAATTTGGGACTAAGTACATTTACAATTACCGGTGCTTCTTTTTTACTAATCCTGTTACGGGTAGCGCTTACCACCACTTGCTCTAAACCCAGGGCATCTTCAATGAGTGAAAAATTTATAGTTTGATTTTTGTTATCTGTAACTTCTATCTCTTTGCTTTGAGACCGGTATCCCTGAGATTTTGCTATAATAGTAGCAGGACCTGTAGGTATATTTAATTCATACTTTCCGTTCACATCGGCATCGGTACCTATTGGCTTATCTTTTATATACACACCTGCAAAAGGTACCACTTCTCCGTTTGAGGTGATGGTACCCGAAATATTGGTTTCAGAGTTTTGAGCTACGGCTAGTGAAGTGCTCAGTATTAATAAGGTAATTAGCTTTTTCATGCTTCGGAAATAAAATTTCAACCTTATATTTTTTTCAAATGTATAAAATAAATTTAGATAAGACTAAAAATATTGTTTTTTAAAATTAAATATGTACTTTTGGCTAGCAAAAAAAGCTGAGTATGTTTAGTTTTTCGGAAGAAAATTATTTGAAAGCAATTTTTCATTTAGAAAAAAAATACCAGGCAGGTGTTAGCACCAATGCCCTGGCGGAAGAAATGGAGACCAAGGCTTCTTCGGTTACCGATATGATAAAGAAGTTATCGGAAAAAGAGCTGGTGGTTTACAAGAAATACCAGGGGGTGAAACTAAGTGAATTGGGGAAGAAGACAGCCATTCAGGTGGTTAGAAAACATCGTTTATGGGAATATTTTCTTGTAGAAAAATTGGACTTTAATTGGGACGAGGTGCACGATATCGCAGAGCAATTAGAGCATATTAAATCTGAAAAACTTACCCGGGAATTGGATAAATTTCTGGGGTTCCCTAAGCGTGATCCTCATGGCGATCCCATTCCCGATGCCGAAGGGAACTTTAGCGTAGCAAATAAAATGTTGCTTGCTGAGCTTGATAAAGAGGAAAAAGGGATTTGCGTTGGGGTAAAGGATTCTTCATCTGAATTTTTAAGATTTTTAGATAAGAACAATATCTCACTGGGAAAAGAAATTAAAGTATTGGAAAAGGAAGCCTTTGATGGCTCTATGCTAATTGTTATAGAAGAAAGAGAATTAAGAATATCTCAATTAATATCTAACAACCTTTATATAAAAACACAATAAATGGAAGATGTAATCGCTTATTTTGAGCAATTAGACCCGGTTTTAGCTGCATTGTTGGCTACAATTTTCACCTGGTTACTTACGGCTGCAGGTGCCTCCCTGGTTTTTCTATTTAAAAATATGAATAGAAAATTATTTGACGGTATGCTTGGGTTTACCGGTGGGGTTATGGTGGCTGCCAGTTTTTGGAGTTTATTGGCACCCGGAATAGAAATGAGTCCCGGCGAAGGTTTTGAAAAAACAATACCACCACTTATTGGATTTGGGCTGGGAGCGCTTTTTCTTTTCGGCTTGGATAAAGTATTACCACACCTGCACGTAAACTTTAAAATGAGCGAAAAAGAAGGGATTAAAACCCCCTGGCATAAATCTGTTCTGCTTACCCTGGCCATTACCTTACACAATATTCCTGAAGGCCTGGCCGTGGGTGTACTTTTTGGAGCTGCAGGTGCAGGGTTGGAAGGAGCGACTATAGGTGGTGCCGTGGCTTTGGCGCTAGGAATAGGTTTGCAAAACTTTCCCGAAGGTTTTGCTGTTGCCATGCCACTACGCGGACAGGGAATGAGCCGGTGGAAAAGTTTTAATTTCGGTCAACTCTCGGCTATTGTAGAACCCTTTGCCGCGGTGCTTGGTGCCTGGGCGGTATTGACCTTTGAGCCTATTTTGCCTTATGCGCTTTCATTCGCTGCCGGGGCTATGATTTTTGTGGTAGTGGAAGAAGTAGTACCAGAATCGCAAAAAGGAAATTATACCGATATTGCCACTATGGGCTTTATAGTTGGATTTATGGTGATGATGACCCTGGATGTTGGTTTGGGTTAAATTTTTGCAACATTGGTTTAGTGTTGTAGTCTTTAATAATAAAGGCTATGCACATGTTGATACCCAATCCAGGCTTAAGGCGGCTTAATGTGTTTTTTCTTTTCTTAAAACCCATGTTACCAATGCTTATTTTCTGTTTTTTCAGTTTTGTTGCAGGAGCACAGAAGGTGGAAATTACAGATTATTCTGCTACAACATATTTGGGGGAATCTTTCAATTTTAAAGACAAAAAAATTGTATTTAAAGAGGTGTTGGAAGATTCAAGATGCCAGATGATGTGACTTGTATTTGGGCCGGCGAAGCAAAAATACTGGTAGAAATAGTTGAAGGCAATAAATCTTTGGGAACAGAGATTATTAGTTTGGGCAGCAATGCAGTTACTAATGCGCCCGGCCTGGCCAGTTTTTTTAATGAGGATGTTAAGATAAAATTCCTGTCGCTTAGCCCTTATCCCAAAACTTCCCGAAAAATAAAGGCTTCAGATTACCGGCTTAAGTTGAAGATAACTGAAAACTTAGAAAATTAATCACAACCACAACCTAAAACTCCGCAGGTTTAGCCCTTAAAATGAATTTTATCATTTAAGAGAGTTAGAACAAATAAGAAATAACCCTTATCTTGTAATTAAAAATTTATTATGGAATCTGTAATTTTAAAAGGAGAGTCAAAAGAAGATTTAAAGTTGCTTATAAAACTTGCCAATAAACTTGGCATTGAAGCTCAATTTTTAAAGCCTAACGAACTAGAGGAATATGCGTTTGGATTAGCAATTGAGGAAGGAGTAAATGAAGAAGAAATGAGCCTGGAAGATTTTAAACAATCACTTTTAAAAGATGAAGGTAAGAATCAGTAAAAGCCTGGCAAAAGACACTGCAAAGATCACTGATAAAAAAGTTAAAGAAAAGCTTTTTAAAAAAATTGAACAGCTTCAAAATGCCGAAAATTTAAGTCAACAACCGATTAAAAAGCTTAAAGGATTTAAAGATTTTTATAGAATTCGAATAGGTGATTATAGATTGGGCATTAAAAAGTTGACTGAACAAGAAATTCTGCTTGTTCGTTTTTTGCAACGAAAAGAGATTTACAGATATTTTCCAAAAAGAGATTAATAACAACCACAACCTGAAACTCCGCAGGCTTTTGCTTTTTTAGACTTCTTTTTTAAAAAGGCAGGTTTCCAAATGAATTTTGTAAACATATATCCCAGAGCGATCGCGAAGGTGATAAAAACGAGTATTTCTTGTATTAGTGCCATAATTATGAATCTTTGATTTACATTTATTTTAATAATTGAAAAGCAGCCAGCGCTACAAAATAGGCGAATAAGGTCATAATCACCAATTGTAATACGGGCCATTTCCACGAATTGGTCTCTTTTTTAACAATCGCCAGGGTACTCATACATTGCATGGCAAAAGCATAGAATAGCAATAAGCTTATTCCACTGGCAAAAGTAAATAGGGGGCCTCCCAAAATTGGGTTTATCTCTGCTGCCATGCGGTTCTTAATAGTTTCCTCTTCATCACTGCCTACACTATAGATTGTAGCCAGTGTTCCTACAAAAACTTCACGAGCGGCAAAAGAGCTTATAATGGCAATGCCAATTTTCCAATCGTAACCCAGGGGAGCTACCACCGGTTCAATACCCCTTCCCATAATCCCGATATAAGAATTTTTTAATCTAAAAGAGGCGATTTCCTCTTCAATTTGTTCTTCGCTTACATTACTTTGGTTATCGTATTGTTCGCTCACTATTTGTTGGGCATTGTTGAATTTGTCTCCCGGCCCATAACTGGCCAAAACCCATAAAATAATAGATATGGCCAGGATTATTTTTCCGGCACCAAAAACAAAAGCTTTTGTTTTTTCTACCACATTAATCGCAATGTTTTTGCCCATGGGCATTTTGTAATTGGGCATTTCAATAACAAATTGACTTCGGGTTTTAATATTCAGAATTAAATTTAAGACCCATGCAGACCCAATAGCTACACCAAAACCAAGCAGATAAAGCAGCATTAATGTTAAGCCTTGCAGGTTAAAGCCCCAAACGCTTTCGTCTGGAATTACGAGGGCAATAATAATTAAGTAAACCGGTAAACGTGCCGAGCAGGTGGTGAATGGTACCACCAAAATGGTGATTAATCGTTCTTTCCAACTTTCAATATTTCGGGTGGCCATCACTGCAGGAATGGCACAGGCCGTCCCCGAAACCAGGGGTACCACACTCTTTCCGCTAAGTCCGAATTTTCGCATAATGCGATCCATTAAAAATACCACCCGACTCATATAGCCGGTTTCTTCCAAAATGGAGATAAAGAAAAACAAAAAGGCTATTTGAGGAATGAAAATAACAATGCCTCCAAGCCCGGGGATAATACCCTCGGCAATAAGATTTGTAAAGGATCCTGCCGGGAAATTTATTTTGGTCCATTCACTTAAAAAGGCAAAGGTTTCATCAATAAGGTCCATAGGATAGCTAGACCAGCTATAAATTGCCTGAAATATGAGCAAAAGGATTGCGAAAAATATCGCGTAGCCCCAAACTTTATGAGTAAGGATGCGGTCTAAACGAGAACGAAGGTCTTTTGCTGAACTGGAATCGACCGTTAAAGTTTCTTTTAAAACACCATTGATAAACTGGTATCTAAGTATAGTTTCTTTATGCTGTAGTTTTTTTAATTCGGTATGGGATTTAGTTTCAAAATATGCCGAATTGGTAATCTCTTTTCTATTGATATTCCCAAAGTTAACATCCTGGGTAATTACCAACCAGAGTTTATATATAGATTGGTTGGGAAAAGCCTTTTTTAATCTTTCAAAATATTCGGGGGCTATTACAGAGGCATTTACACAGGGTTCATCTGAGATATGCCTGTAATTAATTATGGCTTCTTTGAGTTCATCAATTCCTGTATTTTTACGGGCACTTACCAGGCAAACTTTTGTTTTTAAGCGTTCTTCCAGTAAATCTACATCCAGCGAGATGCCTTTTCGTTCCATCCTATCGGCCATATTAATTACCAGGATACTTGGAATTCCAAGGTCTTTAATTTGGGTAAAAAGCAGTAGATTTCGTTTAAGGTTCTCTACATCGCTCACCACCACGGCAACATCGGGGTAATCTTTATCGCTTTTGTTGAGCAATAATTCTATAACCACATTTTCATCTAGAGAAGAAGCATTTAGGCTGTAGGTGCCCGGAAGATCTAAAATATGCGCTTTTAGTCCGCGAGGGAGCTTGCAAATACCTTCCTTTTTTTCAACAGTTATTCCGGGATAATTCCCCACTTTTTGGTTTAATCCGGTGAGCTGATTAAAAACCGAGGTCTTGCCGGTGTTGGGGTTACCTATTAACGCAACATTTATTTGTTTGGCCATCTTAGCTTATAAGGTCAATTTCAATAAGTAAAGCGATTTCTCTCCTTATGGCCAGGTGGCTGCCATTAATATTTAAATACATAGGATCTCTAAAGGGTGCCAATTGCAACATTTCTACTTCATTGCCTGGCAAACAACCCATTTCCAGTAATTTTAACGGAATATTTTCTTCTGAAAATTCTTTAATAATCCCGCGTTCTCCACGTTTTAGGTCGGCCAGAGTTCTAATCACTTTTATTTAGATTAAATTTAAACAAGACAAAAGTAAGGTAAAAATTCAGCAGTAAAAAATTTGATGGAAAAAAACTGTTTTATCGATATTCCTGTTTTAAAACCTCTATATCGTGCATTAGGCTTTCTATGGCATCGGCATCAGTACCATCATAAAAGCCTCTAATTCGTTTTTCTTTATCTACAAGCACAAAATTTTCGGTATGTATCATATCGTAAGGCCCGCCATCGCCATTGCTTTTAGAAGCCAGGTAAGATTTTCTAGCAAGCTCATAAATATGCTTTTTGCTACCGGTAACAAGGTTCCATTTTTCATCTAAAACGCCTTTTTCTTCCGCATAAGCTTTTAAAACCGGAACCGAATCGGTTTTTGGGAAAACGGTATGTGAGAGCAATAATACTTCGGGATCGTCTTTAATTTTCTCCTGAATATCCAGCATATGATCGGTCATTACAGGGCAAATGGTTAGGCAGGTGGTAAAAAAGAAGTCGGCCACATAAATTTTATCCTTATAGTAATCTTGCGTAATGGTATCGCCGTTTTGATTAATCAACTCAAAATCTTTAACCGTATGGTATTTGCGCACGTGTTGTACAGTTGAATCTACTAATTCAACATTTACCATATCTGGTTGATAGACGGGTAGACGTTCTTTGGGAGTTAGAAGGGTGTAAATAGTATACACGATAATTGCGGAGAGTATAAACAATACAATAGCAAATTTTTTAAGCCAGTTAAATAGGTTGCGCATATTTTTAAATTAACACAAATTGAACTAATACTTTTCTAAACCCGGTTTCCCCTATACATTAAAATCTGGGAATACTTTATGCAAAATTAAGGCCTGGTGATTAATTTGTCGCAGTTTAAAACTTAAAATTTCAGTGTGTTGAAACCGAAAGGCTTTTAACTTTTCTAGGATGCTATAAAAGATTACTTTTGTGCGACTTAAAAATTTGAAGAATTACACATGGATCCATTTATAGTTAAAGCCATACAGTTACTGTTAAGCTTGTCTTTACTTATTGTTTTGCACGAACTGGGGCACTTTATACCCGCCAAATTATTTAAAACCAGGGTAGAGAAATTTTTCCTCTTTTTTGATGTGAAGTTTGCTCTCTTTAAAAAGAAGATAGGCGATACTGTTTACGGTATTGGTTGGTTACCGTTGGGCGGATATGTAAAAATATCGGGGATGATAGACGAGAGTATGGATAAGGAACAAATGGCAAAACCACCGGAGCCCTGGGAGTTTAGAAGTAAACCAACCTGGCAACGACTTATTATTATGCTTGGAGGGGTTACCGTAAACCTGGTGCTTGGGTTTCTTATTTATATGATGATTATGTTTGTTTGGGGTAAAAATTATATTGGCCCTGAGCAAATGCCGGAAGGTTTTGCAATTGCCGAAGAATTTAAACAATATGGTTTTAAAGATGGTGACCGGGTTTTAGAAATTAACGGTGAAGACCTTCAAAATAGCGACGATGTAAATCGTTACCTCTTTATGCGCGATGTAAACAATATTACTGTTTTGCATCAGGATGGAAATGAAGAGGTTATTGAGGTGCCAGAAAATATAGGCGAGCAAATGTGGGAACAAGGCGTTATGTTGCCTTTTATTCCTATTCAAAATGCAGTTTTAGATAGTGTGGTTGCCGAAATGGCCGCAGGTAAGGCCGGCTTGAAAAAAGGCGATAGTCTAATTTCTATCAACGATAGGGAAATAGGTTATTGGCATACCATTGGCCCGGTAGCTGCCGAAAACAAAGGAAAAGAAGTAGAGGTGATTTTTAAACGTGGCGATGAGATAAAGAGCGCCATGGTTACGCCCGATGAGGAAGGGAAGCTTGGAATAACCCCGCGTCGTGATTTTGAAATTAAAACGCAAAAATATGGCTTTGTTGAAAGTATAAAACAAGGTTTTGATTATGGTTATTGGACCCTGCACGACTATGTAGCGCAATTTAAATATGTATTTACCCAAAAAGGAGCCTCTCAATTGGGCGGTTTTGGAGCTATTGGAAATATGTTCCCCGATACCTGGAACTGGAAAGGCTTTTGGCATACAACGGCCCTTATTTCTATTATCCTGGCGTTTATGAATATTTTACCTATCCCCGCTTTAGATGGAGGGCATGTAATGTTCCTTTTATATGAAATGGTGACCGGAAGAAAACCCAACGATAAATTTATGGAAATAGCCCAAATGCTCGGCTTTTTTATCTTAATCGCTTTGGTCCTTTATGCTAATGGTAATGATGTATATCGCTGGTTATTTGAGTGATACGGAAGCGAGTAAAATTTATTCAAAAAAAAGTCGATTTTTGTTTTGTGGTGATTTAAATTTTGACTTATATTTGCAACCGCTAAAGAGCAAAACACTCCTCCTTAGCTCAGTTGGTTAGAGCATCTGACTGTTAATCAGAGGGTCCTTGGTTCGAGCCCAAGAGGAGGAGCAAACAAGCCCGGCAATACTTTTTAGATGTCGGGCTTTTTCTTTTTTACGATGGGCCATTGTGTTTATATTCTCCATTCCGAAAAGCTCTCCCGGTTCTACACGGGCTGCTCTTCCGATTTCCGGAAACGAATGTTCTTTCACGAAAATCCGGAATCCCGGAAGTTCAGTTATCGCGCTAAGGACTGGAAAGTTTTTCTGAAGATAGATTGCACCTCCCAGCAACAGGCATTGGCCATTGAGGCCCATATCAAGAAAATGAAGAGCTCCACATACATCAAAAACCTGAAGAGATATCCCGAAATGGTTCACACACTTCTCCAGAAATACGAAACGGGAAATGAGGGCCCATCATCCGGATAGCCGAAAGGTTAGAGCAACAGCCTCTTAATCAGAGCCCCGATGGCTATCGGGGTTGGTTTGAGCCCAAGAGGAGGAGCAAAAAAGGCCCGGCAATACTTTTTAGATGTCGGGCTTTTTCTTTTTTACGATGGTCCATTGTGTTTATATTCTCCATTCCGAAAAGCTCTCCCGGTTCTACGCGGGCTCCTCTTCGGATTTCCGAAAATGAATGTTCTTCCACGAAAATCCGGAATCCCGGAAGTTCAGTTATCGCGCCAAGGACTGGAAAGTCTTTCTGAAGATAGCTTGCCACTCCCGTCAACAGGCATTGGCCATTGAGGCCCATATCAAGAAAATGAAGAGCTCCACATACATCAAAAACCTGAAAAAGTATCCAGAAATGGTAGACAAACTTCTCCAGAAATACGAAACGGGAAATGAGGGCCAATCATTTTGATAGCCGTGGTTAGGGCGAAAGAAGAAAAGTAAATTTCAAAGCCTTCGTTCCTTAAGCAAAGGCCTTTTGTAGATTTATTTTAAAATTTTTGCTGCTTTTGTTTTATTTTTAAGGCAAAAAGCTATGTACCACCGGAGAAAACACGGCAGGGGCTTTACCTATAAAAATGAAAAGGGAAGAACCATCAATGATGCAAAAATCCGAAAGTGGATAAAATCCCTGGTCATTCCTCCCGCCTGGACCCAAGTAGAAATAAGTGAAGACCCCAAGGCCGATCTTTTGGTTACCGGCCGCGACGATAAGGGTAGAAAACAATACATCTACCATCCCGATTATATAGAAAGGCAAAACGCCAAAAAGTTTGACCGTATCGTCAGTTTTGCAGACAGGTTGGAAACTATGCGCCGCGTTACCGGCCAGCACCTGCGCAAACGGAAGTTGACCCGCGAAAAAGTCATGGCTACCATGCTTCGTTTATTGGAAACTGCTTTCTTCAGACCGGGGAGCGAAGCCTATGCCAAGGAAAATGAAAGTTACGGCCTCACCACTATCCGCAGTAAACATTTAAGAATAAAGAACGATGAACTTGTTTTTTCTTATAAAGGAAAATCGGGACAGGAGCACGAAAAGCATATTGTTGATGCCAAGCTGGCAAAAATCGTCAAGCAAATTGATGCCATGCCCGGCTATGAAATCTTCAAATATCTTGACGAGGACGGGAAAGTGGTCGACGTAAAAAGTGACGACCTCAATGCCTATATCCATGAGGTGATGGGCGAGCAGTTTTCTGCCAAGGATTTCAGGACCTGGTCTGGTACCCTCATTGCCGCCATAGCTTTAGACGAACTTGGGGTAGTGGATAAAAAAGACCAGCAAAGGCTGGATCAAAACATCAAGGAGGCCGTAAACCGCGTTTCTGAAAAATTGGGCAATACCCCGGCCGTGGCGCGTAGCTCTTATATTGACCCACGTATCATTGAAAACTACCTCCAGGGGAAAACCCTGAAATACTTTGAGGCCGAAATTAAAAGGCTCCTCAAAAAGGCAAAAAACCTATCAAAAGAAGAAGTGGGCGTGCTGTGTATGCTCCGGAATCGCTTAAGAAAGAAATAAACCGAATCATTATTTGTTAAAATCACTTTCAGCAATCCATTCAAAATAATTAAATTTGCACCCTTCTTGCTACATCCGTCCCCACAGGGATATTAGCTTGCCCAAATTTCAGCATTCTTGGTCCCATAGTTCAAGGGATAGAATAGGAGTTTCCTAAACTCTAGATCCAGGTTCGAGTCCTGGTGGGACCACAAATGGGCGAGTCCTTCGGGCATTTGGTAACATACCTCTGAAATAACCTTTCGCCGCCCCGCTTATATCCTTCTGCTTTGCTAAATTTATGCTCGCGATGGATAGCACAAAACCACAAAAATTTTATCGGTTCCTAAAACGGCATAAGTTTAAATTGGGCCTTTGGCTCATGCTATTCGCCCTTTGGCTGTTCTGCCTTCCATCTCGCTTGTTTGAGGTGCCCACTGCTACGGTGGTTGCAAGCAGTAATGGACAAATGCTCGGCGCCCGTATTGCCAATGACGGCCAGTGGCGATTTCCGCAGATAGATTCGGTGCCGCCACGGTTTGAAAAATGTTTACTTTTTTTTGAGGATGAATATTTCTACTGGCACCCCGGTTTCAATCCCGTTTCTATTTCAAAAGCGCTTTGGAATAATCTTACCACCCGTTCCCGCCGTGGCGGAAGCACCATCACCCAACAGGTGATCCGGCTTTCCCGAAAAAATAAGGGCCGCACCTACTTTGAGAAACTCATCGAAGTCTGCCAAGCCACGCGATTGGAAGCGGGTTACAGTAAAAAATCCATTCTTAAACTGTATGCTTCATATGCGCCTTTCGGCGGAAATGTAGTGGGGCTGGAAACTGCTTCCTGGCGCTATTTCGGAATACCCTCCAGCGAGCTTAGCTGGGGCCAATCGGCCGCCCTGGCCGTACTTCCCAATGCACCGGCCCTTATTTTCCCTGGAAAAAATGAAACCATTTTGAAACAAAAACGCGATGCATTGTTACTGAAACTTTTTCGGAATGAAATAATTGATAAAACCACTTACCAGCTCGCCCTGGAAGAATCATTGCCCGGAAAACCATTTCCGCTTCCCGATATTGCCCCGCACCTCACAGAAAAAATCCGAAAGGAGCACCCAGGAAAACGAATTGCCACGACCATTGATTATTCCATTCAGCAAAAAGTAAACGGTATTGTGAAGGAAAACTATTTCAAGTTGGCACAAAACCAAATCCACAATCTCGCGGTATTGGTGATGGACGTAAACACCCGCCAGGTTTTGGCTTATGTGGGCAACGCTCCCACCACGGCGGAACACAATAATTTTGTCGATATAATAGAAAAGCCCCGCAGTACGGGCAGTATTTTAAAACCCTTGCTTTTTGCGTCCATGCTCGATGCCGGAGAGCTCCTGCCGGAAACCTTGGTGGCCGATGTACCTACCTCGGTAAATGGCTATGTGCCCGAAAATTTTGACAAGCAGTTTAACGGGGCGGTCCCGGCCAATGTGGCACTTTCGCGGTCGCTGAATATCCCTGCCGTGCGCATGCTGCGCGATTTTGGTTTTCAGCGATTCTACAATATTTTAAAAAAAACAAACCAAAAACACATTGATAAACCCGCCGATTATTACGGCCTTTCGCTTATTTTGGGCGGTGCCGAGAGCAGTCTATGGGATATTACCAAAACCTATGTGGCGATGGCTTCCACCTTAAATTTCTTCAACAATTCATCCAGCCAGTACCGAAAAAATGAATTTTCGGAACCCGTTTATATTAAGGGTCACGAGGGAATTGACTTCGGAAAAATTCTGCAAAAACCTTCCGTTTGGAATGCAGGGGCTATTTATGAAACCTTTGAAGCGATGGAAAAGGTAAACCGCCCAAGCGGCGAGGAAAACTGGGAGTTTTTTACCAGCAGCCAACCCATTGCCTGGAAAACGGGAACCAGTTATGGTTTTAAGGATGCATGGGCCGTGGGGGTTACGCCAAAATATGCCATCGGTGTCTGGGCCGGAAATGCCGATGGCGAGGGCCGGGCGGGACTTACGGGCATTCAGGCTGCTGCTCCCGTTTTGTTTGATGTATTGAATGTTTTGCCAAAGAGCACTTGGTTCAAAATGCCGTATGACGAATTGGTGGAAGTTGAAATCTGCCCCCAAAGCGGCCATCTTGCGGGAATTTTTTGTGAAAAAGCCAAGTTACAGTGGGTTCCCCGGAAGGGGGCCAGAACAGCGGCTTGCCCTTATCATCAGACAGTTTTTTTAAATGCTTCCGAAAATTTTCGGGTAAACTCTTCCTGTTACCCCCTTTCGGAAATGGTGCAGAAAAGTTGGTTTGCCCTGCCGCCCGTGATGGAATATTACTATGCCCAATTGCATCCGGAATATAAAGCGTTGCCGCCTTTTGCCCCTGATTGTTTACAGGAAGGCGAAAATTTGATGGAATTCATTTATCCCAAAAGAAACGAAGGCGTCCTCCTTCCGAAGAATTTTGATGAGAAAGTAAACGAGGTCATTTTTAAACTGGCCCATCGCTCCCCGGAAACCACGGTCTTCTGGTATTTGGATTCAAATTTTATTGGAAAGACCGAGACTTTTCACGAACTGGCCATTTCGCCCAAGCCAGGAAGATATTTGTTGACGGTGGTCGATACGGAAGGCCATGAGGCCAGCGAATGGATCAGTATAAAAAGGCTGTGAGGTTTACAACAATGGAAGAATCATTGCCCGACACTGTTGGGCTAACGCCCTATTTACCTTGTGATGCCAGTGTTCCCCGGCCTAAAGCCCAGGGTAATTTCTGTGGCAAATTCCCAATTATATTTGATTGGGTGTTATGGATTTTCACTTGGGCCCCGGTTTCAAAACAAATAAATAATTGCCCGGGGCTTTAGCCCGGGGATCCATTAGGTCCAAAGAAAGATCGGGCTTTAGCCCAACCAACTAAATAGATATTATAGATTCTTTCCCAAAAAAATAAAGGCCGCCATTTTCGGCAGCCTTTAAATATAGGGTAATGGTTAATTGTTATTCCTTCACAAAGCGAACAACTTTTGAGCTGTTTTCTGAGGAAATCTTTACCAAATACATCCCCGCTGCATAGGAAGAGACATCTATACTTGCTTTGTTTTCAATATTGCCGGTATAAACCTGCTGGCCCAAAAGGTTGAAAACGGCTATTTGGCCGTTTAGCTCCCTTCCCAAGTCAATAGTGAGCTGCTGGTGTGCAGGATTGGGGTATAAGCGGAAAGCCACCTCATCGTATTCTTCAACGCCCAGAGTTTCATTGGTGTACCTTGCAACAACCATTTCAGAATCATCACCTCCCATAGAATAGGAATGACCTGCCAAAATAATTTTGTTGTCGGGCTGCAGTGCAATGGCATAGCAGTGGTCTTCTTTTCCGTTAACATCTGTGCTCACTTTCCCATCATTTCCAAAGGTATTATCCAAGGTGCCGTCGGTATTGAAACGGAGCATTGCGAAGTCGTATTCAAACAATTTTACCGTTCTACCCGTCAAAATTACTTTGTCATCTGCCTGTATCACCAGCCCGTTGGCATAGTTTGCCTCGTCAACGATTTGGGTCGTGGTAATTCCATTGGTGCCGTAGGTTGTATCGAAGCTACCGTCGGAATTTAGCCTTACCACCGCAAAATCGTATGCCAACCTGGGTTGGCTTCTTATAAAGGTATGTCCGCCCAACACTATTTTTCCGTCAGATTGAATACCCAAAGCAGTTGCAATATCGTGATCAACACCGAAGTTAAACGAAACTTTTCCTCCCGTTCCGAAACTATTATCCAAGGTGCCATCGGCATGGATCCTTGCAGCGGCCATTCTATATCTGCCACCTGCGCCAATAGCAAACCCACCCATCACGATTTTGCCATCGTTTTGTAGCGCTATTTTTTGAATGTAGGCCAAAGAGCCATCAATATCGGTCATAAACCACCCGCCAGTAGCAAAACTGGTATCCAGGGTGCCATCTGTGTTAAATCTGGCAATGGAGAAATTGTTATCGGAATCTCCGGCCAAGTAGATTTTTCCGGCATCATCAATTAAAAGAGAGGCGGAAACGTCACTTCCTCCAGAATCTGCAACCACAACACCGTTGGTGCCGAAAGAGCTGTCAAAAGAACCATTCACATTAAGTCGTGCCAAAACGAAATTGCCACTTACGTTGTCCCAAGTTCTGGCGCCCACAACTATTTTGCCATCGACCTGGAGTGCCACATCCGTTCCGAATGATTTGGCCGCTGGAATAGTGATTGTAACATTGCCCCCCGTTCCAAAGGAAGTATCCAAAGTTCCATCGGGATTGAAACGTACCACCGTGGTCTTATAGGTTGCTGGTTCACCCGAATCTCCAACAACAATTATTTTGCCATCGGGTTGGACTATGGTTGCATAGGCAAAATTATAAGTGGGGGAAACCATGGTTGTGGCAAAGCCGTTATTGCCGAATGAAGAGTCCAAAGTGCCCGATTGGGCAAAAACGGAGGGGGTAATGAGTATTAAAAGCAGAAAAGTGTAAAGTTTGTTCATGATGCTGTTTCTTAAAAAATTTGAGCGAATTTAATGGAAAAGTGGCCACTAGCCCACTTAAGGGCTTTTTAATTTCCCGAATTTTTAAACACTAAACTTTTGTAAAACACTTATTCAGTGGCATTCTGTGGAAATTAACAAAATTTTAATAGCAACTTAGTTCGGTTGTTTCCGAACCAATCGTATATTTGCGCCCTCTTAAATAAATAGCCATTTTGGAAAAGCGAAACAGGTTAATAGAAAAACTGGGAAGGCATATTGAGCACAGGGAGCAGTTGGCGCCTTTGGCAGCACGCATTTTGGCCACGCTTATCTTGACGGGCCACAAGGGCATTACCTTTGAGGCCTTGGTTGAGCAACTGGGTGCCAGCAAAAGCACCATTTCAACCCACCTTTCTGTGCTTCAGGCCGCAAACCGAATTACCTATCATACCAAACCGGGCGACAGGAAAAAATATTACACCCTTATCCCCGATGTCATGATCCAATCCATGAATGAAATGCTCCGCAATTGGGAAGCCGAAAGGGAGCTGCACTTGGAAGTCATGGATTATAAACGCGAGATAAATGAGAGTTTGCCTGAAAATACAGATGAACGCTTCGATCTGGATTTCCATACCGACTATTTGGAATTTTTGAATTACAACATCAATTCCCTTCAAAGGCTTCAAGAGAAATTGAGCGAAAATAACAAGAATCACTAATCTACATATATGAAACGAATATCAGGAATTTCATGGTTGCTTATCTTAGGAGGAATTTTAGTTCTTTCCAGTTGTGGTGATAAACAAGGGCAACAGGCTGCCAGGGGCGGCCAGCAAAACCCGCAACTCCCTGTCATTACCGTGCCCGAGCGCAGTATTACGGCCTATACCACCTATCCGGCCCAAATTGAGGGGGTGGTAAATAGCGAAGTGCGCGCAAAGATCTCAGGTTATATTACCGAGGTATTGGTAGATGCCGGCCAAAAGGTGCGCAAGGGCCAGCCGCTCTTTAAGTTGGAAACCCAATCGCTGAACCAAGATGCCGCCGCGGCAAAGGCCAACGTCAATGCCGCCCAGGTTGAGGTGAACAAGCTAAAGCCTTTGGTGGAGAAGAATATTATTTCGCCGGTACAGTTGGAAACGGCCAAGGCCAAGCTGCAACAGGCCAAGAGCAACTACAGTGCCATCACCGCCAATATTGGTTATGCTACCATAAAAAGTCCGGTTGATGGCTATGTGGGCGATATTAAATTCCGTGAGGGTGCCTTGGTGAGTCCCACTTCCCAAACGCCGCTCACCACCGTGGCCGATATTGATAAAATATACGCTTTCTTTTCCCTTAATGAAAAGGAATACCTAAACTTCATCCAGAACAGTGAAGGCAAATCCCTGGAAGATAAGATAAAGAACCTTCCCAAAGTGCGCTTGGTTTTGGCCAATGGCGAACTTTATGGGCAGGAAGGCACCATACAGACCATCAATTCACAGGTAAATACAGCCACGGGAACCGTATCCTTCCGCGCCGTATTTGATAATCCCAACCACTTGCTTTCCAGTGGCTACAGCGGAAAAATACAGTTGCCAAAGCAATATACCGATGTGCCTCTGGTACCTACCGCCTCCACCTATGAACGGCAGGGCATAACCTATGTATACAGGGTGCAGGGCGATACGCTGGCCATAGCCACTTCTATAAATATACTGGACAAAGTGGACAATATTTTTGTAGTGAAAAGCGGCATCGAGCCAGGAGAGAAGATAGTGGCCCAGGGCGTTGGCAAGTTGCGCGACCATACGCCTATAGTTCCACAGCCTGTGGAATTTGATAGCATTGCAAAAGGCTTGGAAAAAGTATTCAAATAAATAGAGGAACATGCTAAAGAAATTTATAGAACGGCCCGTATTATCGAGTGTCGTTTCCATCATCATATTGATTCTGGGGGTTTTGGGAATCTTAGCCCTGCCCACCACCCAATACCCAGAAATTGCGCCGCCTACCATACAGGTAAGCGCCAACTATCCGGGTGCCAATGCCCAGACCGTGTTGGAAAGTGTTATCATTCCCATTGAAGAGCAGATCAACGGGGTGGAGGGGATGACCTATATCACCTCAACGGCCAGTAATAATGGGAGTGCCAGTATCACCGTATTTTTTGACCAGGATATTGATCCCGATATAGCCGCGGTAAACGTACAGAACCGCGTGTCGCGCGCCAACCCACTCTTGCCGCAGGAAGTGGTGCAATCTGGGGTAATCACCCAAAAACAGCAAACCAGTGCCCTGATGTTTCTCACCGTTTATTCTGAAAACGAGGATTATGATGCCACCTATATTCAGAATTATTTGAACATCAATGTGCTGCCTGAATTGAAACGTATCACAGGTGTAGGTGACGTACGCGTTTTTGGAAGTAAGGATTACGCCATGCGCGTTTGGCTAAAACCTGAAAAGTTGGCGGCCTATAATCTAGAACCTTCAGATATTACAGCTGCCATTAGGGAGCAAAGCCGCGAGGCTGCTGCCGGAACCTTGGGACAAAACAATGCCGAATCGTTTGAATATGTGCTTACCTACAGCGGGCGTTATAAAGAGGCTTCGCAGTACGAGGATATTGTAATAAAAGCATTGGGCAACGGCGAATTTTTAACACTGAAAGACGTAGCCGATGTTGAGCTCGATGCTCAAAACTATGGCGCGGTTTCCTATACCAATGGAAATCCGGGGGTGAGTATGGCGGTGTACCAAACCGCAGGCTCCAACGCCCAGGAAATCATCGAAACTATCCACGAGAAATTTGGGGAGTTGAGCCAGGATTTTCCCAAGGGAATGAAATATATTGTAAACTTTGATACCAATGAGTTTCTCGAGGCGTCGATAAGCAAAGTGGTTACCACGCTTATTGAAGCTTTTATTTTGGTGTTTATCGTAGTGTTTATCTTCCTGCAGGATTTCCGATCTACCCTTATCCCCGCTATTGCGGTACCGGTCTCTATTGTGGGTACTTTCTTTTTCCTCAACCTCTTTGGATATTCCATCAACCTGTTGACGCTTTTTGCACTGGTACTTGCCATCGGGATTGTGGTTGATGATGCCATTGTTGTGGTAGAGGCAGTCCACGCCAAGTTGGAGGAAGGAGCCGAATCTGCCCTTAAGGCAACCCGCTCTGCCATGGACGAAATTACGGGCGCTATTATTTCCATCACCCTAGTTATGGCAGCCGTATTTATACCCGTAACCTTCATTACCGGGCCCACGGGGGTTTTTTATGAACAGTTTGGGGTCACTCTTATTGTGGCCATTGCCATTTCTGCGGTAAATGCCTTGACTTTGAGTCCGGCTTTGTGTGCGCTTTTCCTAAAAGCGGAAGATGAAAAGAAGGAAAAGAAGGGCTTCCTAAAAAGATTTTTCAGCAAATTCAATACAGCTTTTAACGTTACTACTAGACGCTACGTTGATTCGTTGGGCTTTTTCTATCGCCATAAATGGATTACCGGTGTGTTTTTGGTGCTTTGCGTTGTGGGCATTTTTTGGGCCTCTTCAACTACCTCTACCGGTTTTGTGCCCGATGAGGACCGAGGGTTGATCTTTGCCAATATTGAACTACCTGCCGGTGCCTCCCTTGACCGGACCGTAGGGGTGACCAAGGAGCTGCGTGAAAAGATTAAGGACGTGCCGGGAATCAGTGATATTTCATTGGTAAATGGTTTCAGTATCATCAGTGGTGCGGGAAGTAACTACGGCATTAGCTTTATCAAACTTGATAATTGGGATGAACGAAAGGATGAAAGCAAGTCGGTTGAAGCCATTATCGGAAGGTTGTTCGGCATTGCCAGTACCATTCCCGATGCCAAAATCCTATTCTTCCAGCCTCCCAGCGTACCTGGTTTCGGAATTAGCTCTGGTTTTGAACTGAAGGTCCTGGACCGTGCCGGAGGCAGCTTCAACGAACTCGATGAGGTTACCCGAACCTATCTGCAACAATTGATGCAACGCCCGGAGATTATGTACGCCCAGACCTCCTTCAACACCGATTATCCACAATACGAAATTGATGTAGACATAACCAAGGCCAAGGAAGCGGGCATTTCAGTGAGCAACATCCTTAGTACCCTGCAAGGCTATATTGGTAGTATTTATGCTGCCGACTTTGCCCGTTACGGAAAACAGTACAGGGTTTATGTGCAAGCCTTGCCTGAGGATAGAGCCAATGTAGATGACCTGAACCAGATTTTTGTGCGCAACTCGCAAAACCAGATGGCGCCCATCACTGAATTTGTAAACCTGAAACGCGTGTACGGTCCCCAATCGGTTACGCGGTTCAACCTCTTTAACTCTGCCAGCGTGAACGGGGCGGCCGCGCCGGGTTATTCGTCGGGCGATGCCATTACGGCAGTACAGGAAGTGAGCGAGACAGCCCTGCCAAAAAATTATTCTATCGCCTTTTCGGGCTTGACGCGCGAAGAGATTTCGGCAGGCAACCAGACTACCTTTATCTTTATTTTGGTGGTACTTTTTGTGTACTTCATCCTTGCCGCGCAATATGAAAGCTATTTGATTCCTTTCAGCGTAATTCTTTCCTTTCCCGTCGGGGTGATGGGGGCCTATTTTGTCACCAAGTTTGCTGGCCTGGAGAACAACGTATATTTCCAGATAGCCTTGATAATGTTGATTGGGCTCTTGGCTAAAAACGCCATCCTTATCGTGGAATTTGCCCTGCAGCGAAGACGTGCCGGCTATACCCGAATGAAGGCCGCTTTTGAAGGGGCCAAGGTGCGTTTGCGCCCTATTTTGATGACTTCCTTCGCCTTTATCATCGGGTTGATGCCCTTGGTTTTTTCAACGGGAATTGGTGCCCGTGGAAATAACGCCATCGGTACCGGTGCCGTGGGAGGCCTTTTGATAGGAACGGTTTTCGGGGTGTTTGTGATCCCCATTCTGTACATATTCTTCCAGTGGCTTCAGGACAAGATGAACAAAAAGCCCGATGCGGCACGCATCAAACAAGAAAATTAAAGAGATAGCACTATGAAATTCGCAAAAGGAATATTTGTTTTAACAGCCATTCTCACCCTGCAATCGTGTTTTGTAGCCAAGGATTACGTACGGCCCGAAACCGTGGTGCAGGAAGAGACCTACCGCACCGACCAGCTACCGGTAGATACCACTTCTATTGCTACACTTTCGTGGAAGGAACTGTTTACCGATCCCATGCTTCAAAATTATATAGAGGAAGGATTAAACAACAATGTTGATATCCGGTCTGCCATTCAGCAGATACTTATGGCCGAAGCCTATGTAAAACAGGGGAAAGCCGGTTATTTTCCGTCGTTAAATGCTAAGGCGCAGGCCGTACACCAGGAATTGCCGTCGCAAAACCAATACGGCAACCTTTCCTCTATCAACCAGTACGAATTGAGCGCCGGCCTTTCGTGGGAAGCCGATATCTGGGGAAAGATACGCAGTAATGATATGGCTCTCCGCGCCAGTTACCTGCAAACGGTAGCGGCCCATCAAGCGGTAAAGAGCAGGTTGGTGGCCAATATTGCCTCGGTATATTATCAACTTCTGGCTCTAGATGAGCAGATACGGGTAACGGAGGAAACCGTGGCAACCCGCTCTAAAGGCCTGGAGACCACCCAAGCACTCAAGGAAGCCGGTAATGTAACCGAAGTGGGCGTAAAGCAGACCGAGGCCCAATTGTACAATGCCCAGGGAATTCTGATTGATCTGAAAAACCAAGCACGCCTGTTGGAAAATACCCTGTCTATACTATTGGGAAGTGCCCCACAGGAAGTCATAACCCGCGGAAGCCTGGAAGAACAGCAGATAGGTATCCCCTTGAAAACAGGTATTCCCGCCCAATTGCTGAAAAACCGCCCCGATGTCATGGCGGCGGAATTTGGTTTGGTAAATGCCTTTCAGCTTACCAATGCGGCCCGGGCCAGTTTTTACCCATCGTTGACACTTTCGGCCACCGGCGGTTTCCAGAATATTGAGATTGATAAATTGTTCAGCGCCAATTCGCTTTTCGCAACTATTATCGGCGGCCTCACCCAGCCCATTTTCAACAAACGGCAAATCCGGACGCAGTATGAAGTGGCCCAAGCCAGACAGCAGCAAGCCTATCTTGATTTTAGATATGCCGTCATAAATGCTAGCAAGGAAGTTTCGGATGCTTTGTACAGTTATGAGGCAGCCACTGAAAAGATTAAAGTGAAGCGGAAGGAGTATGAAGCCTATAATCTGGCCACCGATTATTCCGAAGAACTTTTGGACAACGGGCTCGCCAATTATCTGGAAGTGCTTACCGCACAGGAAAATGCCCTAAACTCTCGATTGAACTTGATCAATGCACGAAACAGCCAACTGCAGGCCATTGTTGACCTTTATGAGGCACTGGGTGGCGGTTGGAGGTAGTTTTTCCATAAATGTTGGTTAGTGGCCCCAAAGGTTTGTAAATAATCTTTGGGGCTTTTTTTGTGCCGCAGGATGGTGTGGAAATAGACATAGCCCGGAATTTCCGGATAGAGTAGGGTGGCCCCCCAACATTTTATCAAAATTTTAGGGATTCTTGAAAATCTTTTTTGTTTATTTTACTCTCGTTGAACCAAAGCGGAAATTTTTTACTTTTCTGTAAAAATCGAAGACTTATAATAGCGTATGGCATTTAATGAAAATCGAGTTGCGTTTTTTATCATATTTGGGGTTCTTGCCTTGGTGGGAATATTGTGGTACGCTTTTGAAAACCCTGCCCTTAACCCACGGCTCGAGGAGGAGACCTATACCATCATCCGGAAATGGGACATGCCCAATGAGCTCAATGAAATTTCGGGTATCAGTTGGGTGGGCGATAACAAAATAGCCTGCATACAGGACGAGGATGGCATTATATTCTTATATGACATGACCACCGAGCTGGTCACCAAAAAAACAAACTTTGCCAAAGCCGGTGATTATGAAGGGGTAGCTGTAATAGATAGTACTGCCTATATTCTGGAAAGTGATGGAAAACTGTTTGAGGTTTCCCAATTTCTGAGCCCAAATTTTAAAACAGAAATGTATAGGACTCCCTTTTCGGGGAAAAACAATATGGAATCCTTAGAACCGGACCCGCAAAATAATAGATTGCTTCTTACGGTAAAGGACAAAGACCCCAACAGTACCTCTTTCAAAGGCATTTATGCCTTCAACCTGCAGACCAAGCAACTGGATCCGTTGCCCGTGTTGAAAATTCCGCTTGACGATCCTATATTTAGGACCGAAGACTACGATGACGATGTGGGGGATTATTCAGACTTTTACCCATCAGACCTGGCCATTAATCCCAAAAATGGTGACATCTATATCTTGGAAGGAAAGAACCCACAACTTTTGATTTTGGACAAGGACGGCAAACCGAAGAAATTGCACCATCTCAACAAAGATTCCTTTGCACAGCCCGAGGGCATCACCTTTTCCGATGACGGCACCATCTATATTTCCAATGAAGGAAAGAAAGGCACCGCCAATATCTTGGAGGTTGAATTTGATGAATAGTTGCTTCATCCTCCATCTTGCCGAAGATTTTCCGCAAGCAAATTCTTCAAAAGGAAAACAGGCTTAAGTTACTGATACTTTGGCCCTAATTTATCGAGCATGATCTGGGTCATTTCATCCAAGGAAACCTCACTTTTCCAACCCCAGTCTCGCTGGGCTGGGCTATCATCTATACTTTTTGGCCAACTATCGGCAATGGCCTGCCTAAAATCGGGCTCATAGCTTACCTCAAAGTCGGGAATGTGCTTTTTTATGCTATCTGCAATCTCCTGGGGGCTAAAGCTCATGGCCGCCAGATTGTATGAGCTTCTTATTTTTATATTCTCGGCGGGAGTTTCCATTATGCCAACAGTTGCCCTTATGGCATCGTCCATAAACATCATGGGAAGGGTAGTTTCGGCATTGAGGAAGCAGATGTATTTCTTGTGTTTTAAGGCTTTGTGATAAATATCCACGGCATAATCTGTGGTTCCTCCTCCGGGAAGGGTCTTATAGCTTATGAGCCCTGGGTAGCGAATGCTGCGTATGTCAACCCCATAGCGTTTGTTGTAATATTCGCACCATCTTTCCCCCGTTTGTTTGCTGATGCCATACACCGTGCTGGGTTCCATAATGGTATGTTGGGGCGTGTTTATCTTTGGGGTAGATGGTCCAAAAACGGCGATACTCGATGGCCAAAAAACCTTTTCTATTTTTTTGTCCTTGGCCAAGTTCAATATGTGAAAAAGGGAGTCCATATTGAGCGACCATCCCTTCATCGGGAATTTTTCGGCCGTGGCAGAGAGCATGGCCGCCATAAGATACACATCGGTTATCTCATAACGTATCACCACCTCTTCAATAGCGTGATAATCGAGGGCGTCAAGGATTTCAAAGGGGCCGCTTTCCATCAATTCGGCGTCGCCTTCGCGAATGTCGCTGGCAA
>CAYSLM010000032.1:21365-23702 GCA_964431895.1 uncultured Aequorivita sp. | reverse complement strand
ACCTTAGTAGCCAGGTTTACCTAGCCAGGTTTAGCAATGGCAATGGTGCTTCACAAACAACAAAAATCATTGTGGAATAATTTCTTTTTCGAAAATCGTTCAATCAAAAATGCCCCGAACTTGAGTGTTCGGGGCATTTTTGTTTTTAAGATTTAAGTTCTTAAAAAGTAACCACAAGGTTTACTGTCAATCCTGTGCTGGCGGGCACCTGGCGGCATACGCCACCTACACAGATCAAGCCGCCACGCTGTCGGCCATAGTTTACGGCAAACCTGGCCGGGCCTTTGGAATAACTTCCGCCCACGCTGTAGTAGTGCAGCTCCTTTTCACCGCCATAATTCCATGCATCTGCCGCATAGACGGTAAGGAAAGGATTGAAGCTGTACTCCAGCACACTGGCAGCCCAATTCTTATCATCGTCGGGAGTCCAGAGGTGTTGCAATTCCAAACGGACTGACTTGCCGCCCTCAAATTTTCGGGTGCCTTCCACCACGGCAATCTGCGCGCGTATATCGCCTTCCGAGCCAAGGATACCTCCTTTTGAAACAGCCTTGTCAATAATCACGTCTTGATAGGTTGCCACGGTGCTCCATTTGGATGACCACCTGTTTTTTATTTCGATATTCAGGTCGCGGAAATAGCGATCGCCATCGCCAATAAATTTTGGGTCGTAGGTCTGCTCGGCTTCATTAAAGGTCGCCTCAAGGCCCGCCCAATAAGCAAAGTTTCCGGCAATCTTGGTGCCTACCTTGCCCAGGGCACTTTCCCTGTCAAAGGAATAGTACACATCAACCTGGGTGCCCACCTCTCCGGCTCTTTTTTCGGAGCTGTTGAAAAGCAATCGCGGTTGCGCATTGTACACATAGATATTGGAAAGCAGGTAATCATGCTGTTTGGTGAGGGCCGGAACATAGTTGACCAGCTGTTCATTGTAAACATTTCCTTCGGCATAGCGGTCTGCATAGAAAGCAAAATTTTCCAGCCTTCTAAAAATGGTATTGATGCCCAGACCTTTTTGCGCATAGCCCAAGTTGACCTGAAGCGCGGTGCCGTCAAAAAGCTGGGGCGAGGTAATAACGCCCTCACTTACGATCACGTCTGGATCTTTGGTAATGGCCTCTACGCCACCGTAAAATTTGTTGGCCACAAAATCAAGCCTTCCGCCATAGGCATTGACCACCGTTGGAATAGAGTCATTGGAGTTGCTATTTTGGTAGCGGCCTACATAACTGGCCCCCAATTGCAGATCTACCGCCTCGATTTTTAGGGCATTGCTTAAATCAAAATTGGCATCAAGCCCTTGGATGACACCTTCAGACACATCAAATCCATTCCTTACCTGGCCGTAAACCCCCGTAAGGTCAAGGTTGTCTGTAGGGGTGAATTTTACCCGCAGGCCTTTCAGGGCGTTGTTTATACCCAATTGCCTGTCTTCCCAGGTGCGAAGGATTAGGCCACTGCCAAATTGCTCATAAAAATAACCGCCGGTAATATCGAGGGTTTCATTCTTAAAGTTGAGGTAATAGGTGCCAATGCCGTTCTGGCCATTCCAGATATCGGAATAGCCCAAAAGTGCAGCCGGTAGGTAGGCTTCATATTGTACCCCGGCAGTGAATTTTCCGTAAGAATAATTGAGCTGGAGATAATTGTTTGACCGGAATTGGCCTACTTCAAATTCATTCCCCAGCGGAAATCCCAGTCCGTCATCTTCTTGTAGCCATTGTGAGTTTGATTCCAGACCACCAAAGAAGTAGCCCGTGTTCTGTGAATAGGAAAAGGCACCTAATAGCAGACAGGCGCCGAGAATTAATTTCTTCATGGTAAAGGTTTGGTTGGTTTGGTGTTTAATTGATCGCGGAATACTCCTTTATCTTTTCGTATAGAGCCAGTTCCGCGCCCGGACTGTAACCGGAATGCCTGTAAACAATCTTATTGTTTTTCACCAAAAGTGTCAAGGGTACCGTGGCCGCGCCCAATGCCCGTTTAAAATCGTTGTTGGTGTCGAGCAGCACGGTGTATTCCCAGCCTTTTCCGTTTACCAAGGGCTTAACCCGTTTTACCCCGCGGCTATCGTCTATAGATACGGCATAAAGTTTTACGTTGGTCTCATCCTGCCAGTCTGGATAAATTTCGCTAATGGCATCGAGCTCCTTGATGCAGGGAACGCACCAAGTGGCCCAAAGGGAAACAACCACCACATTGTCGTCGGTTGAAAGTTCTTTTGAATTTATGGGCTGCCCATCAAGGGTGGTCATGTCAACTCGGGGCAATTCATCTTGGGCAAAGGCGCTGAACGTCACCAAAGCCAGAAATAAGGGGAGTAATCGTTTCATGGAA
>CAYSLM010000032.1:0-21355 GCA_964431895.1 uncultured Aequorivita sp. | reverse complement strand
AGGCAATATTAAGTTTTTTTTAATAAAAACCTATCCTTGTAATGTTTAAAGTTATGGATTTAACACGCCAAAATCGTACCTTTTTCATAAATACATTATATTAGCCTCCTGATATGGACGGCTCTGGAGATAAAAACGATCCCAGCTTAACGTTCATTAGCAACGTCAAAAAAACCTTAATGGTTGCCAAACAGAAATCTACCAAAAAAATATTTTATCGATGAAAATTTCTCCCCTTTCCAAATTATGTATGTTTTTTGTGCTGCTTGCCGTAGTGGGCTGCAGCAAAAAAGAGGATCCTATAGTGGGTCCGGTTGAAGCTTTGTCCATCGTCATTTCCAGCGATGCCGGGAGTGGGGATATGCAGGTTATTGCGGAAGGGCAGACGGTTACTTTCACCGTTACCGGCAGCGATGGCGAAGATTACACTTCAGAATCTACCATCTTTGTGAACGGCACCGAAATTTCCGATCCTGCATATACCTTTGCCGATTCGGGCGATTATTCCGTAAAGGCCGTTTATGACGAAGCCACCAGTAATATTTTACAAATTCAGGTGCTGGCCGAGACCGAAAGGGCCTTGACCATAGATGTTACCAGGGCCATGACCAACCAGACCATTACTTTTGGGCTGCTGGACAACAATGGAAACAATACCGCTTCTGAAGCCACCTTTTATATCAATGGAACGGCTATTAGTGGATTTACTTACTCTTCAGCCAATGAAGGTGCATTTACCGTATACGCCCAGTTTGAGGCCAATGGCGAAACCTATACCACTTCCGAAAAGGAATTTTCCGTTTACATTCCCAAAAGAAATATAGTGATTGAAGACTATACAGGCACTTGGTGCGGGTATTGCCTTGACGCGCTCATTGCCGTTGACTCGGTAAAAGCCCTAACCGATCACGTCTCGATAGTGGCTATACACAAAACTTCTTTCAGCCTTCCGGATCCCATGGATTTTCCGCAGATAGTCGATTTGCAGGCTATGTTTGATGTGCCGGACGGTTTCCCCCAAACCCAGCTAAACCGTACCGAAAAATGGAACGCCCCGTACAATTACAACCGGGCAACCTCGCTGGCAGGGCAGGAGACCGACCATTCCATCGCCATTAGTTCGCAACTGGACGGAAATACCCTAACGGTTGACGCCACCGTGGTTTATAGGAATGGCAGCACCCCTGGCGATAAGCTGGTGGTTTATCTTTTGGAGAGCGGCATAAAGGCAGACCAGGCCAATTATTTCAACAATGTGCCCGGCCACCCTTACTACCAACAAGGGAACCCCATCATCGATTTTGTACACAATGACGCCATAAGAAAATCGCTTTCAAATCTGTTTGGTGACAATATTCCGCAGACGGCCGCATTTGAGGAATATACCAAGAGCTATACTTACGACGTGCCTTCAGAATATAATGTGGAGAATCTCAGTTTTGTGGTCATGCTGGTCAATGCAGACAACAGCGCAAAAAATTCACAGCACGCTGAATTGGGAGAGAGCAAGACCTTTTACTAAAGTCTAGCGGCCAAAAGCAAAAATACCCGTCCTGGAAAATCCTGGACGGGTATTTTTTTGTTTGGATATTTCTTCGAAAGCCTATCCCAGGAATGGATACCTGTAGTCAGTAGGCGAAACGAAAGTTTCCTTTATCAATCTTGGCGAAATCCACCGGTAAAGGTTTTGCTTGCTGCCTGCCTTATCATTGGTTCCACTGGCACGTGCCCCACCAAAAGGTTGTTGGCCCACCACAGCGCCCGTAGGCTTGTCGTTTATGTAGAAATTGCCAGCTGCGTTTTCGAGAATTTTCACGGCCTTTTCCAAGGCATATCTATCTTCACTGAATACCGCTCCCGTTAGGCCATATTCACTGGTTTCATCAACTAGGTGCAAGGTTTCTTCCCACTTCTTGTCGTCATAGACATAAATGGTCAACACCGGGCCGAAAAGTTCGGTACACATAGTAGTGTATTTTGGATCTTTGGTTACAATTACAGTAGGCTCAATAAAATATCCTTTGCTCTTATCGTAGCCGCCACCTACAATAATTTCCACATTCTTGTCTTTTTTGGCTTGGTCAATATAGCTGGCAAGCTTGTCAAAAGCGCTTTCATTGATTACCGCATTGATGAAATTGCCCATATCTTCGGGGGTTCCCATTTTGAATGAGCGAACGTCATCAACAAGGTAGGTTTTTACCTGGTCCCAAATGCTCTTGGCAATGTAGCAACGGCTTGCGGCACTGCACTTTTGGCCTTGAAACTCAAAGGCACCGCGACTCATGGCCGTGGCAACTTGTTTGGGATTGGAGGAGCTGTGCGCCACGATAAAGTCCTTTCCTCCCGTTTCGCCCACGATACGTGGATAGGTTTTGTAATTTTTGATGTTGTCACCAATCTTTTTCCAGATTCCTTGGAAAACATTGGTAGAGCCCGTAAAGTGCACGCCGCTGAAATCAGGACTTGCCATAAGCGTGTCTGAGATCATGGCGGCATCGCCCATTACCATGTTGATCACGCCTGCAGGTACCCCAGCCTCGCGGAATACATCCATGATTACCTTGGCGGAATACACCTGGCTGTTGCTGGGCTTCCAGATCACCACATTGCCCATCAAAGCGGCGCTGGACGGAAGGTTTCCTGAAATGGCCGTAAAGTTGAACGGGGTTATGGCATATACAAAACCTTCCAAGGGGCGGTATTCAATACGGTTCCACGCTCCCGATGTAGATTCGGGCTGTTCGGCATAGATCTCGGTCATATACTGTACGTTAAACCGCAGAAAATCGATAAGCTCGCAAGCCGAATCGATTTCAGCCTGGTAGATATTTTTGGATTGGGCCAGCATGGTTGCGGCATTGATTTTTGCCCTATAGGGTCCGGCAATTAGTTCGGCGGCGCGAAGAAAAATACCCGCACGCTGCTCCCACGGCATGGCTGCCCATTTTTTCCGGGCTTCAAGAGCGGCCTCTATGGCTTCTTCCACATTCTTCTTGCTCGCTTTATAATAGGTGCCCAGCACGTGCTTATGATCGTGGGGAGGAGACATCTTGCCGGTTTCCTTGGTGGTTACCTCCTTTCCATTAATAAATAAAGGCACTTCTGTTTTGGCCTTATACATTTCCCTGTAAGTTTTCAGTACCTCTTCGCGTTCCGGTGTTCCCGGGGCATAGCTCTTTACCGGCTCGTTGACGGCAATCGGCACTTCAAAAAATCCATTTCCCATATCTTGTCTATTTTTTTATTTATGAAGATTGCAAAGGTACAAAAATGGAAGCACCAAACCTTGAAAACGCAAATTCCAAATTGGTTTATCTTTCTTTGGGGGCATTTGGCTCTTGTAATTTGTAATTTTATGGAATATTGGCGTTGTGATTACAGAATATATTTGGAATTTGGTGGCTATTAATTGGAATTTGAAATTTGGCTTATGTGCACAATAACTTTTATACCCAAGCAGGACCAAGACTTTATCCTTACCTCAAACCGTGACGAGGCGCCGGGACGCGAAACTTTTCCGCCTAAAATATATGAGGAGGAAGGAATAAAACTGCTTTACCCCAAGGATGCCCAGGCCGGGGGCACATGGATCGGGACAAGCGATAGGAAACGCTTGGTTACCTTAATGAATGGCGGCTTCGAGGCCCATGAACGCAAAGCTCACTACCGAAAGAGCCGCGGCCTGGTGGTGAAGGATTTTTTGAGAAGTGAAAACTTGGGGGATGCGGTGGAAAGTTATGACTTTAGTGATATTGAGCCCTTTACGGCCATTATGGTTGCGTGGCACCCGAAGCTGCAACTGTTTCAACTGGTGTGGGACGGAACCGACTATCATTTTTCCGAAGAAAACGTGATCCCGCGCATTTGGTCGTCATCGCCTTTGTATCCGGAAAAGCTTCGAAAAAAAAGAGACCAGTGGTTTTCAGAATTTTTAAAGAATGCCAATTCCCCTTCGGCCACCGCGGTCCTGGATTTTCACCGGCATGGTGGGGAAGGCAATTTACACGCCGACTTGGTGATGGATCGTGGGCTGGTAAAGACCAAGAGTATTACCCAAATAGAAAAGAAAGGAGACCGAATTGGGATGTTTTATGAAGATCTGCAAACAGGGCAGACTAGCTTGTCTCAATTTCCTTTTTAATGATTTTTCGGCTAATTCATGCAAAAAGGGGCACTGAGTTTAAATAGCGGAATGGATACCCGAAACTTTCGGGTAGTGGCAAAATTTACCATATTGTAATGGCCTTTCATGGCGCCAAAAGGCGAATACAACAGGCACCCACTCTTGTAGGCGTGCCGCTCTCCGGGGCGTAGGATGGGCTTCTGGCCAATAACGCCTTCGCCTTCCACGGTTTCGGTATGGTTGAGCGAATCCTTGATTTTCCATCGGCGCGATGTGAGCTGCACCGTATCCTTGCCCTGGTTCTCAATGGTGATGGTATAGGCAAAGGCATACTGCATTTTACGGTTGTAAAAGGTGCCGTCAAACTCGGTCTTTACCGAAATCTTTATACCTTGGGTTACCTGCTGTACCATCTGTTATCAATAGATTGCCGCGCTTGCTGCCACAAACAAAAGTGTGGCCACGAAAAAGCTGACGACAAATATGAAGTTTAAAAATACAAATTTTACAAACGTTACCAACCAGCCATCTCCATAAAAATTGCGGAGAGCGATAAAAAAATAAACCGGACCCAGCAAAATGAACAGGAGGTTTGAAAAATCGATTTCCAATAGTAGGTCGGGAACCATAAAGACCAACAAGGCCAAAAAGACGAAACTGAAAATATGGAAGATGAAAATAACGTGCTCTATATAGGTGTATTTCTTTTTGGAATACAATAACCAAAAGAAAAAGGCATAAAAAGGGGTGAAAAAAAATAAGAAGGCTGGAATTTTGTTGGTAACATAGTTGACGAAAGCGTTGGGGTTCTGGTTTATCTTGTTCCACGTTATTGCCCGCGAATACAGCCAACGATGGTTAAATGTGTTGGAATGGCCCAAACTGTCAAGCGCCGTGGCGGGATCTGCGGTTTTGGTGCGATAATAATATTCCAGGTATAGGGACCCGCGCTTTCGATAACTTTCAAAAAAGCCCAAGCTGTCCAGTTCCGCTTCAGAAAAGTAACGGGAAATTTCCAGTTGTTTTGCTTTCAGCGTATCTCCCCGGTAGGCGTCCCGAAGAATTGCCAGCGGCAGTTCCGAAATCAAGGAATCGCTTGGGGCTTCATTGCCAGGCTTTACGTTCAGGCCCAACAAGTTCCCGTTTTCCCTCGGTTGTACAATTGCCAAAAATCCTTGCAACAAGAAATATATTATGGAAACGCTCAAAAAAAATCGAAAAGGGTTGGCGTATTTCAGCCGTCGGCCTTTCACGTAATTTTTGGTCATAATTCCGGGGCGGAACAACAGATCTTTGAGGGTATTCCGCAAACGGGAATCATAGACCAGGATGCTGCTGAGGAACTCTGCAAAAAAATCTTTTGCCGAAAGTTGCTTGTTGCTATTGAGTTGCGAGCACCGGGGGCAATACACATCGCTGCGATCAAGGGGATGGCCACAGTTAAGACATTCGGTTCCCCTGTATTGCAGCGATTTTCGTTTGCTTGTAATTGTGTTTTTGCCGCGTTTCATCGCTGTTTACGTTGAGCAAGTGGGGCAGATAAAGTGGGCCAAGCCCTTAGTTATTTGAAATATTGGTGGAATTTGCCCGCCCCAGTCCTATGATTCGGTCATATCTGGCACCCAGGTCCCGAAAATAAACTACCACGGTATAATCATTTTCGGTTTGCCAAAAGTCGCCAGAGACGGCACCTTCGTCTATGCTTCCGTCCCGGTTTACCACGACGTATTTGTAATTGTAGAATCCTTGTTTAAACAATCGGCTGGCCCGGTAAGTCTCGCTTTTCGGATCATACTTCATATAGGTGCTGCCATCAATGGTCCAGTTGTTGAAATTGCCGTAAACGTGCAGCTCCCTATCGCCAAGGTCTTCATAAAATTGAAGGTTGAAGTGTACCCTCACATATTCAGCCTCTATGTCGGAGTTGCGGGCATCTACATTGCGCACCACGAAATTGCCGTTAATATCGGGATTGTAGGTGTAGGGCCTGTCGTATCTCGGAATATTGGTGTAAAGATAATTTTCGTACACATCGGTAAGCTCAATATAGCGCACCCCGTTGGTGGCCGAGCGGGCATCCTTGTTGTCAAAGGCCAGAAATTCATTGCCGCCACCAAACCAGGCTTCCTCGTCATACCGATAAATAAGTTCGTTGCCCATGGTGTACTGCGGCACCAGATCTGTGATGGCGGTTTTCATGTTGCTGTTCTGCAGTACCAGGGTTTTTACGGTTTGCTTGGGGTTTATCAGCAATAGGTCGGGCGAATTTATGGTAAAATGTACTACCTGTTTATAATCGATCATTCTAAGGTTGCGGGCTCTTTTTATCTCAACCCCAACCTGGGCTATATTTTCGGCCACCATAAACCGACGCGTAAAAACAAGCTCGCCGTCACTGTTGAAAATGCTGATGAGGTAGTTCCCGCTCTTTGTCAACCCGCGCGTATCACGGTTGGGAATGGTGAGTTCGTAGTGCGAATAGATTTGCAGGGTATTCAGGCTGTTTTGGTAATCCTGGATGCGCACATCGTCAAAACCGTCAAGATATTCACTTTTGGAAAGGTCGCTCGGGCTCCAATCAAAATTATGGTGGGTGATGGTATAATAATAATCTTCCTCCTCGCCATTTAAGGCGTCAAAAGAAAGTTGCAGCCGGCTTCCCAGATTTATGATAGGCAGTTGGCTCTGGTCTGTATTTCCCCGAAACTGTATGGTGCTGATGTATGACGGTTCTACCTTTTCAACTATTTGCGAAAATATAATCTGGGGGGCAAATAGAAGAAAAAGGGATAAGGAGCGCAATAGTGCCATATTATGGGTTTAAAAAAAGCTAATATAAACATTTTTTGGTGTAACCTGCGTACGCCCTTACAATTTCCGCCAATGGAGCTGAAAACCATTAAATTCAAAAAAATCGTTCTCCCAATTTTTCTGGCCGGGGCCGATGCATTTATTACAATACCACGTGGTCTTTTTTAACACATAAAATTATAGTCTTTTATTGTGCAATGGTATATTTAATTTATAAATTTGCACGCCCTTATTCCCCACGAAGGTTCTTTATGGGGCAGAAGGGCGTAAAAAAAGGCATTACTAACATCCATATCATGTCCAAAGACGTTAAGATTAAAAAAGGTCTTACCATTAACCTTAAGGGCCCAGCAGAAAAAACACTTTCCAGTGCGCCACGATCCCGGACTTTTGCTATCAGACCATCCGACTTCCATCTTATCACACCGAAAATGGTAGTTAGAGAAGGTGATACACTAAAAGCAGGCGACACCATTTTCTACTCAAAAAGCAATGAGAAAATAAAATTTGTTTCCCCGGTCAGTGGTACTCTTACCGAAATACAACGTGGGGCCAAGCGGGTAATTACCCAACTTACCATTGAGGCCGACCCCCAAGATTCCTATCGGGAATTTGGGCCGTTAGACCCTGAAACAGCCGGAGCTGAAGCCATCAAGACGCGCTTGCAGGAGGCGGGTTGCTGGCCATTTATCATGCAGCGGCCCTATGCTATTGTAGCCGATACCGAGCAGGAACCGCGCGATATTTTTATTTCGGCCCTGAGCACCGCGCCTTTGGCCAACGATTATGACTTTTCGCTCCAAGGCAAGGAGAAGCAACTGCAAACGGCTTTGACGGCACTTTCCAAGCTTACCAAAGGGCAAGTTCATGTGGGCATAGGCAAAAATGGCGACTCTCCTTTTAAAGGAATGCGGGATATCACGCTGCACCAAGTGTCGGGACCGCATCCGGCTGGCAATGTGGGCACCCAAATAAACAAGATAGGCCCGGTAAACAAGGGCGAAATAGTTTGGACCCTAACGCCACAAGATCTTGTAATAATTGGTGAATTATTGCTTACCGGAAGATTCAATGCAGAGCGTATTGTTGCCCTATCAGGCTCTGAGGTTAAAACCCCAAAATACTACAAAACCCGCATCGGTTCAGAGGTTGCTACATTTTTGTATGACTCTGGCCTTAAAGATGAAAATGTTCGCGTAATAAGCGGCGATGTGCTTACGGGGCAAAAGATCTCCCCAAAAGGGCATTTGGGCTATTACAGCAATACGGTAACCGTAATACCTGAGGGTGACCATTACGAACTTTTTGGGTGGAACAAGCCAATATTTGATAAAATTTCCACTTCGCGGGCACTTACCTTTTCCTGGTTGACCCCCAACAAGGTGTATGATCTTGATACAAATACCAATGGGGAGCACCGTGCCTTTGTGGTTACAGGGAACTATGAGGAAGTTTTTCCGCTTGACATCTATCCGCTGCAGATACTAAAGGCCTGTATGGTAAAGGACCTCGATGAAATGGAGGCCCTGGGAATGTACGAGGTAGCTCCGGAAGATTTTTCGCTTACCGAGTTCATTTGCGTTAGCAAGCAGCCACACCAACAAATTATCAGGAACGGTCTTGATTTAATGTATAAAGAAATAGGATAGTCGCTATGGGATTGAAACAGAATTTACATAAGCTAAAAGAAAAGTACAAGGGAACCAAAATGGCCCCTGCGTTCAATGCGCTGCATACCTTTTTGTACACTCCGAACGAGACCACGCATTCCGGTGCCCATGTTCGCTCGGCCGATGATTTAAAGCGTACCATGAACACGGTTATCATGGCTCTTGTTCCATGTTTGATCTTTGGAATATTCAATGCGGGTTACCAGCATTACGCCGCCATTGACAATACCCTGCGTTTAGACCCTTTGGCCAATTTCTTTACTTGGGATAACTTCATTATGGGCGCCTGGACGGTTTTGCCATTGGTGATCATTTCCTATGTAGTGGGGCTTGGAATAGAATTTATTTTCGCCATTATAAAAGGACACGAAGTAGAGGAGGGATATTTGGTCACGGGTATGCTCGTGCCCCTAATTGTTCCTGTTGACATTCCCTTGTGGATGCTTACCGTGGCGATCATCTTTGGGGTAGTAATTGGAAAAGAGGTTTTTGGCGGTACCGGAATGAATATCCTAAACCCCGCCCTTACCATTCGCGCCTTTTTGTTTTTTGCTTATCCCACCTGGATGAGCGGCGACAAGGTATGGGTGCACGGGGCCAAGGCTATGGCCGGCCAGCCAGATGCCATCTCAGGGGAAACAATCCTTGGGAGCTTGGCACAAAACCACGAACCCATATATAGTCTTTGGGATATGTTCTGGGGCTTCATCCCCGGGTCGGTGGGCGAAACATCTACCTTCCTTATCTTGCTGGGTGGCCTATTCCTTATTTTTACCAAAATAGGAAGTTGGCGCATTATGCTTTCCTCAGTATTGGGCGCCTTAATTATGGGCCTTATCTTTAATGGTGTTGTAAACGCCGGATGGATCCAGGAAGGCAGCAGCTTCTACGGCTTGATGAGCGAAATCTGGTGGCACCATCTGCTTATTGGCGGTTTGGCCTTTGGTATTGTTTATATGGCAACCGATCCGGTAACGGCATCACAGACCAATAAAGGAAAATGGATATATGGCTTTCTTATCGGATTTATCTCGGTTCTGATACGCGTGTTCAACCCCGCTTATCCCGAAGGGGTCATGCTCGCCATATTGTTGATGAACGTATTTGCGCCCACTATTGATCATTATGTGGTAAAAGGAAATATCAAAAAGAGAATGAAACGTTTAAAAGCTAAAACAGCGTAACCATGGCAAAATACACAGATAAAAACTCATATACCATTATCTTTTCAGTGATCATGGTTGTTGTAGTGGGCTCGCTTTTGGCCGGTGTTGCACAGGGCCTCAAGAGCAAGATATCGCTAAATGAGCGCTTTGAGAAAATGCAGAACATACTTTACGCCATGGGGGTCAATGAAAACGAGGGGGATGGAGACGTCAACTTTATTTCTACCAATAAGGTTGAAGAGGTGTTTCACAACAAAATCGTAAAACAGCTGGTTATCCAAGGCGATAAGGTAACGGAAGATTCTGACGCTTACCTGATAGATATCAAAAAAGAAGAGACCAAGGCCAAGAAAAATCCAGATTACCAGCGCCGATTGCCGCTTTTTATTGGCGAGAAAGACGGAGACACCCTCTATATATTGCCCATGCGCGGCAAGGGTCTCTGGGATGCGATATGGGGCTTTGTAGCTATAGACAAGGAATTGGTGGTACAAGGCGTGTTCTTTGACCACGCGGGCGAAACCCCAGGGCTTGGTGCCGAGATCAAACAGCGCTATTTTATGGACGACTTTAAGGGAGAAAATATTATGGACGGAGATGCCTTTAAAGGCATTACCGTAGCAAAAGGCAACAATGACCCGCTGAACCAAAACAAAACAGACAATAAGGTTGACGCCATTGCCGGAGCCACCATTACGGGCGACGGCGTAACGGCAATGATAAAAAAGGATATTAGACTTTATCTGCCTTACCTTAAATCATTAAATGAATAAATTATGGCACTTTTATCAAAAAAAGACAGCAAGCTAATTTTAGACCCCCTGGCAGATAATAACCCTATTACCATTCAGGTATTGGGTATCTGTTCGGCATTGGCAATTACCGCCCAACTAAAGGCTTCCATCGTAATGGCCATTTCCGTGATATTTGTACTAGGGGTAGGTAACGTGGTCATTTCGCTTATGCGGAATATCATTCCTTCAAAAATTAGAATTATCGTTCAGCTCGTGGTTGTGGCCGCACTCGTGATCATTGTAGACCAGGTGCTGAAAGCATTTGCATATTCCTTGAGCAAGGAACTATCCGTATTTATTGGTTTGATTATTACAAACTGTATCATAATGGGTCGTTTTGAAGCGTTTGCCCTGGGGAACGGACCTTGGCGCTCCTTCCTTGACGGCATCGGCAATGCCGCGGGGTATGGACTTATCTTGGTGATTGTAGGTTTCTTTAGGGAATTGTTGGGCTCTGGAACGCTTTTGGGCTTTAAGGTACTGGGTGATCCCATTGCCAAAACCGGCCTGTATGCCATAGGTTATGAGAATAATGGTTTTATGCTGCTCTCGCCCATGGCACTTATCGTAATTGGAATTATCATTTGGGTGCAACGCTCCAGAAACAAAGCCTTAATAGAAGAAGAATAAAAAAAAAGGCAGCAAACAGTAGCGGCACACACCCTGCTACCGCTCCTGCCACTGCAAACTGAATACTAAAGAAAATGGAACACGTAGAGTTATTTTTTAAATCGATATTCATAGACAATATGGTGTTTGCCACCTTCTTGGGGATGTGTTCATACCTTGCCGTGTCTAAAAAAGTGTCAACCGCCGTGGGGCTTGGGGCCGCCGTTATATTCGTACTTGCGGTTACCGTGCCCATCAACTGGCTGTTGGACCAATACCTATTGCGGGATGGAGCCCTGGTTTGGTTGGGCGAGGAATATGCATCTTATGATCTAGGCTTTCTTTCCTTTATCCTTTTTATTGCCACTATTGCTACCATGGTTCAACTGGTCGAGATCGTTGTGGAAAAGTTTTCACCTGCCCTTTACAACTCTTTGGGTATCTTTCTTCCGCTTATTGCCGTAAACTGTGCCATTCTTGGAGGGTCGCTTTTTATGCAGTCACGGGAGATACCAACTTTGGGCCTGGCATTAAATTATGGTATTAGTTCGGGAATAGGCTGGTTTTTGGCCATCCTTGCCATTGCGGCCATCCGCGAAAAGATTCGTTATTCCAACGTGCCCGCGCCCCTTCGCGGCCTTGGAATCACCTTTATCATTACCGGCCTTATGGCCATAGGCTTTATGAGCTTTGGCGGAATGTTGACCGGCGGCGATGAGGATAGCACCGCTCTGGAAGGGCAACCCGAAAACATTGGGGTCCAAACTGACAATATCCAGCAAGAAAATACAGATGCCGGTCAAACGGTGGAAGTTTCAACAATAACGAAGCAATAATATGTTTTTAGCAGTAAGTACAATAGGAGTTATTATAGTTACGGTCATTGCCTTTCTGGTGTTGACCTTGCTATTGGTCGCATTATTACTCTTTACAAAACAAAAGCTTTCACCCTCGGGACCGGTAAAGATTACCATCAACGATGAGAAGGTGATTGAGGTGGAAAGTGGCGGAACGCTTCTTTCCACCCTTGGGAACCAAAAGATTTTCCTTCCCTCGGCCTGTGGCGGGGGCGGAACCTGCATACAGTGTGAGTGCCACGTGCTATCAGGTGGGGGTGAAGCCCTTCCTACCGAAACCCCGCACTTTACGCGCAAGGAATTGCAGGAAGGTACCCGTTTGGCCTGCCAGGTAAAGGTTAAGCAGGACATGAACATTACCATTCCCGAAGAGGTCTTCGGAATCAAAAAATGGGAAGCCACCGTGGTACGGAATTACAACGTTGCCTCCTTCATCAAGGAGTTTGTGGTTGAGATTCCCGAGGAAATGAACTATAAGGCCGGAGGCTATATCCAAATTGAAATTCCGCCCTGCGAAGTGAAATTTGAAGATATGGACATTACCGCACACCCCGATGAGCACGAACGCCCCGACAAGTTTCAGGAGGAGTGGGATAAGTTCAAACTGTGGCCCCTGGTGATGAAAAATACTGAAGTCAACGAAAGAGCTTACTCTATGGCTTCCTACCCAGCCGAAGGCCGCGAGATCATGCTCAACGTGCGTATTGCTACCCCACCATTTGATCGGGCCAAGGGTGGCTGGATGAACGTAAACCCTGGAATTGCATCATCTTATATCTTCAACTGTAAAAAGGGCGATAAGGTAACCATTTCAGGGCCCTACGGTGAATTCTTTATCAACGAATCTGATGCCGAAATGCTCTATGTAGGTGGAGGAGCCGGGATGGCACCTATGCGCTCGCACCTGTACCACCTTTTCAAAACCTTAAAGACCAACCGCAAGGTTACCTATTGGTACGGCGGCCGTTCAAAACGAGAGCTCTTCTATTTGGAGCATTTTAGGGAACTGGAAAAGGAATTCCCCAATTTCAAATTCTTCCTGGCGCTTTCAGAGCCGCTGCCCGAAGACAATTGGAAAGTGAAGAAAGACATACATGATACCGAAGGCGATGGTTTTGTTGGCTTCATTCACCAAGTAGTGATCGATAATTACCTAAACCATCACGAAACCCCAGAGGATATCGAGCTTTATTTCTGTGGGCCACCCCTTATGAACCAGGCCGTGCAGAAAATGGGCGAGGATTTTGGAATTCCCGATGAAAACATACGTTTTGATGATTTCGGGGGGTAATCCTGAACTGGATATTAAGTGTTATTTTTTTGGTAAACCGCTTCAGAAATTGGGAGCGGTTTATTTTTATGCGAAATTTTAATTTTAAATTTATAGCCTCTTATGGGCGAAAAACTTACAAAACAAGAGTTGCACAACCTCGCCATGAATATAGTGGGCGAAAAACTTCGGGAGCAGGGCTATGAATTTTTGGGCGTGAATTCAAAACTCAAGCGCGATCCGCAGTTTGTCGTGCTTAAGGATAAAATGCTTTCCTTTATCGTGGTGCGCGCTGTTTCCTACCCTGAAGATACCCAGGCCTATGATCCTTTTTTGCTAAAAACCATCGTGGAGCACGCCGCAAAATTTGACGCCAAAACCTTCTACGCCGGCGTTGGGTTGGGCCACGGCAGCGATTATGGCAAGCCCGTTTTAAAAGATGAGCCCTATACCATGGTGTACAAGGGCCTTAAGGAAGTGGGAAAACAATAAAAAGAAATTATTATGAAAAAATTGATCCTCCTTCTCCTCTTTCTGAATTTTGTTTCCTGTGCCGAAAAAGGTCTGGAACCGATGTATCTACAAGGAAATGCCTTTGGAACCTCCTATCACATCCAGTTGTTTTCCGAAAAGGATATCAATTTTAAGAAAGGTCTCGATAGCGTGATAGATGCGGTAAACCGTTCGGTGAGTACCTATATTCCCGAAAGTGATATCTCGCGCATCAACCGCGGTGATTCTCTGGTGAGGATTGATTCCATTTTTAGAGAGGTTTTTCTTATTTCAAAAGAAGTAAACCAAAAAACCCAGGGATATTTTGACCCAACCATCGGCGTACTTCGCAATGCCTATGGCTTTGGTGACGTAAAACCCCTGAAAAATATAGACAGTACCACACTCGATTCCTTGATGGAATATGTGGGCTTCCATAAAGTAAGGCTCAATCCCGATGGCACTATTTCCAAAAAACATCCACAAATCTATTTTGACTTCAACGCCGTAGCCAAGGGATTTGGCATCGATTGTTTGGGGCGTTACCTAAACTCCAAAGGCGTTACCGATTACTTGATTGAACTGGGTGGCGAGATCCTTGCCAAGGGCCAAAACCTTCAGAAAAACCAAAAATGGACCGTGGGCATTGAGGCCACAGACTCTGAGCTGGAGAATAGAAGTTATGAAGCTACGGTGCAACTCACCAATGAAGCCATGGCCTCGTCGGGCAATTATCGAAAATTTAGAATAGATTCCCTTACGGGGAAAAAATACGTACATACCCTAAACCCATTGACCGGCTCGGCCGAAATGAGCGATGTGACCAGCGCAACCGTCATTGCGCCCACTTGCGCCGTAGCCGATGCCTACGCTACTTCGTTTATGGCGTTGGGCTTGGAAAAAGCCAAGGAATTGCTGAAAAATCTCCCAAATGTGGAAGCGTATTTGACCTTCAATGATTCATTGAACGACCATCAGGTTTTTATGACCGAAGGTTTCAGAAAACGTTTAGGAAACTAATTTTTTACACACAGGAATCAATTCGCCTTGGGGCAGCCTGTATTTCTCGATTTCCTCGGAAGAAAGGTTTTTGGTGTAATCTACCGCTTCCACTTTAAAACCGATACTTTCAAGTTTGTTAAAGTAATCCATGCCGTAAATGCGTACATGGTCGTACTGGCCAAAGATTTCCGCACGTTCCTTGGGGTCGGTAATGGTATTGTCTTCAAAGGTTTTTTCCAAATCTGCCTTATAGGGAACCTGCAGGATGGCGATACCTCCGGGGGCGAGGACACGGTAAATTTCCTGCATGGCCTTGGTATCGTCTGGTATATGTTCCAGCACGTGGTTGCAGATAACAAAATCAAATTGGTTATCGGGAAACGGCAAATTGCAAATATCGGCCTTCACATCGGCTATGGGCGAGTTGAGGTCGGTGGTGGTGTATTGCAGATTTTCCATCTTCCGGAATTTCCTATAAAAGGCCTGTTCTGGGGCGAAGTGGAGCACCTTTAGTTTTTCGGTAAAAAAATTGGTTTCATTTTGAAGGTAAAGCCAAAACAATCGGTGCCTTTCCAACGAAAGTGTGCCGGGCGAAAGCACATTGTCGCGTACAACCCCATACCCGTAAGGCAGAAACTTTCGGTATGACTTTCCGTCAATGGGATCGGTAAACTTCTTTCCCCGAAGAAAAAAGGCAAGGATGGGCCTGCCTATAATACTTAGCCTTATAAGGAGCGGCCTGGGAATAGTATTTAAAAGTTTTTTGAACAATTTTGCAAACTAGGCCTCGTAGATTTCAAAACCCTATGAGGTCTTTTTCATTAGGTTTTTGAATGCCGCTGCATTTTAAATTCTTCTTCCTCATCGCTTTCAATACCCAAGGCCTCATAGACGTAGTCAAAGGTTGAGAGCAGTTCCGGCCTGCCATTTACCAGGGCTATGTTGTGCTCAAAATGTGCACTGGGCTGCCCGTCCTGGGTTACGATGGTCCAACCGTCGCTCAATTGTTTTACTTTATGGGTTCCCATATTGATCATCGGCTCTAGGGCAATGGTCATGCCTTCAATAAATTTCTTGCCGCGACCGCGACGGCCGTAATTGGGCATTTCGGGATCTTCGTGCATTTTGCGGCCCAGGCCGTGGCCTACCAACTCGCGCACCACGCCATAGCCATGTGCCTCACAATAGTTTTGAATGGCATAGCCTACATCGCCCACGCGGTTGCCAGCCTTGAATTCACGGATGCCGATATAGAGCGACTCCTTGGTTATTTTCAACAGTTTTTTTATCTCTGGAGCAACTTCGCCCACTTCAAAGGTATAGGCGTGATCGCCATAAAAGCCGTTTTTTATGGCTCCGCAATCAATGGCCACAATATCGCCTTCCTTTAAAGGGATGTCTGTGGGCAATCCATGGACCACCGCATCGTTCACGCTGGTAAGCAGGGTGGAAGGGCAGTCGTACAGTCCCAAAAACCCTGGAATGGCATCCTGGCTGTGGATGTAGTCTTCGGCCAATTTGTTGAGTTGATTGGTGGTAACACCGGGCTTTACTTCCTTGGCGAGCATTCCCAGGGTACGGGAAACCACAAGGGCGCTCTCGCGCATGAGTTCTATTTCTTCTCTGGTTTTTGGAATTATCATATACGTTATCTTAAAAAGGAAAAGAGGCCTTTTCTTTTTGGAGGTTTCAAGTTTGATTCGGACTCGCCTACCAATTCGCGGTAAATTTCGCCCCAGCTTTTTAGGCCACCAATATTGCGATCGTCAATAAAAACATCGGCGTGGATCTTTCGGCTGTGGGAGGCATCAAATTCCTCTCCCGGAAAGCTGCTGTTCACTGCATAAAAGACAATGCCGTTGGCTTGGCAGAAATCAATGGCTTCCTGCAGGGCACTGCCTTTTCTAAAGGTCCAAAGAATAAGTCGATGCCCTTTCTCCTGAAGTTTTTTCAATGTGTCAAAGGCAAAGATAATGGGCCGGCCAATGCGTGGGTACTCGTCTTCCACGATGGTGCCATCAAAATCTACGGCTATGGTCAGGGTTTCTTTGCTCATCGTCATTTTTCAGGCCGCAAATTTACAAAGAATTATCCCGTTGCACACACAAATATGTTGCCCGTCTTTCAGGGGGGTCATTCTACCAAGGAATGCCGCGTCATCACAGCAGGTTTTTCAATTCCCATGAGATGCAGGATGGTTGGGGCCACATCGCCCAAAATACCATTTTTTACCGTCTTGATATCCTCGTCAACCAAAATAATAGGAACCGGGTTGGTGGTGTGGGCCGTATTGGGCGAACCGTCGGGGTTTCGCATGGTCTCGCTATTGCCGTGATCTGCAAGGATTATGGTGGTATAATGGTGTTTTAAGGCTTCCTCTACTATGGCCCGGGCACAGTTGTCAACTGTCTCGCAGGCCTTGATGGCCGCTTCAATAACGCCGGTATGGCCCACCATATCTGGATTGGCAAAATTCAAGCAGATAAAATCGGCGGTTTCTCCTTCAATTTCGGGCAAGATCTTGTCGCGCACCTCGTAAGCGCTCATCTCGGGTTGAAGATCGTAGGTGGCTACCTTTGGCGAAGGACAGAGAATGCGCTTTTCGCCTTCAAACTGAAGCTCGCGCCCGCCGGAAAAGAAGAAGGTAACGTGTGGATACTTCTCGGTTTCGGCAATGCGGATCTGCTTTTTTCCATGGCTTTCAAGAATCTCGCCCAGGGTATCTTCCAGGTTCTCCTTGTTGTAGATTACGTGTATATTTCCGAAGGTGTTGTCATACTTGGTTAAGGTAACGAAGTATAAGGGAAGCCGTTTCATCCCATAACTTTCAAAATTCTCTTGGGTCAGTACTTCGGTGAGTTGCCGGCCTCGGTCGGTCCTGAAGTTGAAGAAAATGACCACGTCGTCCTCCTGTATGGTGGCAATAGGTCTTCCTTCGCCATCGACCATGACAATGGGCTCGATAAACTCGTCGGTAATTCCTTCAGCATAGCTTTCCGCTATACTTTTTACGGCGTGGGTTGAGGGCTGTCCTTTTCCGAAGCGCAACAGGTCATACGCTTTTTTAACGCGCTCCCAACGTTTGTCGCGGTCCATGGCATAATAACGGCCTATTATGGAGGCCAACTTGCCGCCGGTTTTCTCTAAATGCGCCTGTAGATCGGCAATAAACCCTTTGCCCGAGTGGGGGTCCACATCGCGGCCGTCGGTAAAAGCGTGGACGTACATTTTTTCAACACCTGCCTTCTGGGCTACGGTCAAAAGGCCTTTGAGATGGTCTATATGTGAGTGTACGCCGCCATCGGAAACCAGACCCATAAAATGGACCGGTTTGTTGTGGACCTTGGCATAGTCAAGGGCTTTTTTAAGTTCGGGCTCACTGGCCAGGCTGCCGTTTGCCAGTGCCATATTTACCTTGGCCAGGTCTTGATATACAATGCGGCCCGCACCCAGGTTCATATGGCCTACCTCGCTATTGCCCATTTGTCCGTCGGGCAGGCCAACGTTCATGCCGTCGGTAAGTAGCTGGGCGTGTGGATATTTTTTATAAAGCGAGTCAATAAACGGCGTATTGGCCTGGGCAATGGCAGAAACCGATGGGTCTTGCGTGATGCCCCAGCCGTCCAATATCATTAGCAGTACTTTCTTGTTCATCGGGAGATTGAAAAGTTACGGTTCAAGGTTCAAATCCATACAAAGATACAAAGCCTTCTTCGGCTTTAAGTTTAGGAAGGATGGAGTTTTCAAAATTATTCCGTTGTAAATGGTGGGACCTGCGCTATTAACGGCTTTAAATTTGGAATTCTTAACGCAATTTCGGATTGATATCCAGAATATTTTCGTTCACATATTTTGAAACAAAGGCTTCCGAAAAATATTCATTTCCCAAGATATTTTCTTCAGAAAGCATTTTCTTCACATCGATTTTCTCTTGGTACGCCTTCAACATGGGAATGGAAACGTGCGCATAGCTAAAGTGCCATGGCTCATACTTGAAACCTTTGCGGTTGCCGTTGTCTGAATAAACTTCGTAAAACCCGAATGCTTCGGAATGCTCATCCAGCCACATCTTCAGTTTGCAGAAAGGACCGTTGCCGTGGAAATTTTCGGGCAGCAGCACATGGGCCGGGCGGGGAGCGTTGGCGTCAATTATATCTATATCCGTACCCCAATGGTGGCGCGAGGTACCGGGGATGGTTGAGTATTCTATTATTTTCTCGATGGCCTGTTCGGGGGTCAGACCATCGTTGGTAAAGCGTTTGTACTTCCCCTCAAAAATCTCCTTTTGGCGTTGGAAGCTTCGGTAGGCCGAAACTACTTCAATGGTTATGTTTTCCTTGGCCGCAGCCGCCTTCATCTCCTGGAAGGCGGTTTTGGCCGCTTTGTGCATTTTGGAAGTATAACTGTTACCCACAATATCGGGGTTTCCTTTTCCTATCAATTGGTTTCGGGTAAAGGTGGGGGAAAAGGAATCAAAGGATATTTGGGGCAAAACGGCCATTCCCACTCCCGCCAAGCCGGTTATTTTTAAGAATTTCTTTCTTTTCATCATATCATTTTTCTTACCGTTGGCGCCGATCAAAGAGGGTTCGGCCCCTGCGAAATTCGCCAAAATTTTGCGAACTGAGGGCCTTTGGTATTAAATTTTAGTTACAACAGTTTTTTTTCTTCGGCTTAAAATTGGAATAATTTAGTACTTTTATGATTCATATATAAACTCCCATAATGATTTTTAAAATATTCCCTTGTTTAACGGTTATGTTGATATGTGCCGTGGGTAGCGGCATTTCGCAGAATGTGATGGTGAGCAACAGCAATTCGCCCAATGAGCCCGCCATTATCATGAACCCGCTCAATACCGATGAACTGGTGGCAGGTGCCAACCTAAACAACGTGTACCACAGTACCGATGGCGGCCAAACCTGGAGCCAGCAACAGATGACCTCGACCTATGGCGTATGGGGCGACCCAACCTTTGATGTGGATACGGATGGCAATTTTTACTATTTCCATCTTTCCAATCCGCCCAGTGGCAACTGGATTGATAGGATTGTATGCCAAAAATCTACCGATAAGGGCGCTACCTGGAGCAGCGGTACTTATATGGGGCTTAACGGAACCAAGGCCCAGGACAAGCAATGGAGCGTGATTGACAGGTCCAATAACAATATTTATGTTACCTGGACGCAATTTGACGACTACGGAAGCAGTAATCCCAACGATAAATCGGTTATTCTTTTTTCAAAATCTACCGATGGCGGCCAAAGTTGGGCCCTTCCAAAAAAAATCAACAGTGTTGACGGCAATTGTATAGATAGCGATGACACCGTGGAAGGTGCCGTGCCTGCAGTAGGCCCCAATGGCGAAATCTATGTGGCGTGGGCAGGGCCAAACGGGCTGGTGTTCAACCGCTCGTTGGACCAAGGGGAAACCTGGCTTCCCAACGAGATTGCCATAGACCCCATGCCAACGGGGTGGGATTATAATATTCCCGGAATAAGCCGCGCCAACGGTCTTCCCATAACCAAGTGCGACCTGAGTGGTGGACCCAACCACGGTACTATTTATGTGAACTGGAGCGACCAGCGCAACGGTCCCAATGACACTGATGTATGGATGAGCAAATCTACCAATGGCGGCGATACTTGGAGTGCCCCCAAGCGCGTAAACGATGATCCCGCCGGCAAGCAACAGTTCTTTACCTGGATGGATGTGGACCAAACCAATGGCAACCTGTTCTTTGTTTTTTACGACCGACGGAATTACAGCGACAATAAAACCGATGTGTATATAGCCTACTCACAGGATGGCGGAAACACCATCACCAACAAGCGTATCAGCGAATCGCCTTTTACGCCCAACAGTGGTGTATTCTTTGGTGATTACACCAATATTGTTGCCCATAACAATGTGGTAAGACCCATATGGACCCGCCTTGATACTTATCAACTCAGTATTTGGACAGATATAACTCCCTCACCCGTTCTCTTCGCCGGAAATGGCGCCCAGCAACAGATCAACCAAGTGGTGCAGTACCTAAATCCCGCGAGTGGAGTGAGCTATGTATCATTCAAACTTCACGAAGAAACCCCGGTGAGCATTGACCTATATGATGCCCAGGGAAGAAAGGTTTTTACTGTTATGGATAACCAAATGAAGGGTTATGGTAAGTATATCGTGCCTATAGACTTGGAAGCTGCCAATCTTGAGAAGGGTACCTATTTCTGTAAACTCTCTGCCAGTGGCACTTCCAAAACCCTAAAGATGATCGTGGTGGAGAAATGGCCGGTCAACCCGAAATAAGGATAGCGTTTATTCCTGCAAAGGAAATTGAGAACATTGTGCCCCTCTTGCGTATTCTGGGCAATAATGCGGTTCCCGAAGCCACTATCAGGGAAAGGTTGCAGGAGATGGTACAGCAAAACTATGAGTGTATCGGCATTTATGATGGGCAAAAATTAATAGGCACCTGCGGCCTGTGGTTCCAGACACGCCACTATTCCGGCAAAAATGTAGAGATGGACCATATCATTATTGACAGTTCCTATCGGGGCCACG
>CAYSLM010000031.1:16692-24108 GCA_964431895.1 uncultured Aequorivita sp. | reverse complement strand
TTGCAATACCCAAAAAGTTTTTAAACTCTCCATCAGTATTTCTTCCTGCTCCTTCTGCAATATTTGAAGGAATTGAAACAGCACTTCTTCTTATCTGGCTTGTTAAGCCATATTTTTCCTCTTTGGGAAACTCAGCCGAAAGTCGATATGTCTGTTCTGTAATATCCATCGATTTTTGCCAAATTTTTAATTCTTGAAAGTTGTGCATATTTATAGATTTTAGATGTTAGACTTGAGATTTGAGACTAAAGATTTTAGACAAAAGATTTGAGGTTATTTTTGATTTAAAAAAGGAGTCGTATATAGATTAGTTAAAACACAATTTTAAAATTTCAATTATTCAATTTCCCTCTAACGTCTTACGTCGAACGTCTCAGGTCTCACGTCTCACGTCTCAAGTCTCACATCTAATTTCTCAAAGGTTTCCCCTTCTGTATCATATGTTGCAATCGCTCCAAAGTCTTCCGTTCTCCGGTCAAACTTAAAAAGGCTTCCCTTTCAAGGTCGAGTAAGTATTGTTCACTTACCAAACTGTTTTCGCTCAAATCGCCGCCAGCCATTACGTAGGCCAGCTTGTTGGCGATTTTCTTGTCGTGCTCGCTGATGTAGTTTCCGGCCACCATTTGGTCGGTGCCCACGAGAAACATTCCCAAGGCCTGTTTTCCGAGGACTTTCACATCGGTGCGCGGGATTGGTTTGGTATAACCCTGATCGGCCATAAAACGGGCCACGGCTTTGGCTGCGGCAATCTGCCTGTCCTGGTTTACGATTACGATATCCTTTCCTTTTTGCAGGATTCCGGTGTCGAAAGCTTCGTAGGCCGAGGTGGAAACCTTTGCCATCCCGATGGTCAGAAAATACTGTTGCAATCGGTTCAACTCTACATCGTCTTTCATGAAAGTATCGCTGGCGCGCAGGGCCATTTCCTTGGAACCGCCACCGCCGGGGATAACGCCCACACCAAATTCAACCAAGCCGATATAACTTTCGGCCGCCGCCACCACGCGATCTGCGTGAAGCGTGAACTCACACCCGCCGCCCAGGGTCATGCCGTGGGGCGCTACGATTACGGGAATGGAGGAGTAGCGAAGGCGCATACTGGTGTCCTGAAAATATTTTACGGCGGCATTCAGTTCGTCGTATTCCTGCTCAACGGCCATCATAAAGATCATCCCCACGTTTGCGCCTACGGAGAAGTTTTTACCGTTATTGGCAATCACCAAGCCGTCAAAACTGGCTTCTGCAAGGTCTATCGCTTTGTTTACGCCGGCCAAAACATCGCCGCCAATGCTGTTCATCTTGCTTCGGAATTCCACATTCAAAATTCCATCGCCCAAATCTTCAACCATCACATCATTGTTGCTCCAGACTTCCTTGCTTTTTCTTATGTTGTCCAGAATGATAAAGGCATCCTGTCCGGGAATTTTTTTATGGGTCTTGTCGGGGATGCTGTAATAATAGGTATTGCCTTCCCTAACTTCATAAAAGCTGTTTACGCCGTTTTCGAGCATTTCGTTTACCCAGGGTGCGGGTTCCTTTCCTAAGTCATTGATGAGTTCAATTCCTTTTTTCACGCCTACGGCATCCCAAATTTCGAACGGGCCGTTTTCCCAGCCAAAACCGGCTTTCATGGCATCGTCAATTTTATAAAGCTCGTCGGTTATTTCGGGAATGCGTTTGGAAACGTATGCGAACATGGCCCCGAAATTTTTTCGGTAGAACTCGCCAGCCTTGTCATCGCCTTTAATAAGAATGGGGAAGCGGTGTGCTACATTAGCCACGGATTTGGTTTTTTCCAAAGTGGCGAAGGAAGCTTTTTTGTTTTTTCGATATTCCATCGAATCCAGATCGAGGGTAAGGATTTGGCTATTGCCCTGATCGTCTTTTACCTTTTTATAAAAACCCTGGCCACTTTTACTGCCCAGCCATTTGTTTTCCATCATTGTGTTGACGAATTTGGGCAGTTTAAAGATTTCGTGCTCCTCATCCTCAGGTACGTTTTCATAGATGCCGTTGGCCACATGTACCAAGGTGTCGAGACCTACCACATCAACGGTCCTAAAGGTTGCCGATTTTGGACGTCCAATTACCGGTCCTGTCAGTTTATCGACTTCTTCAACGGTCAAGCCCATTTCCTTCACTTGGTGGAAAAGACTTTGGATACCGAAGATTCCGATGCGGTTTCCTATAAATGCCGGGGTATCTTTTGCTACGACGGAAGTTTTTCCGAGGAACTTTTCGCCGTATTCCCTTAAAAAGTCGATGACTTCGGGCGAGGTTTTTGGCCCGGGAATGATTTCAAAAAGTTTTAGGTAGCGCGGCGGATTGAAAAAGTGGGTGCCGCAGAAGTGCTGTTGGAAATCGTCGCTATGGCCTTCGCTCATCAAATGGATGGGAATACCCGAGGTGTTGGTGGTAATGAGGGTGCCTTCCTTTCGGTGCTTGGCAAGGTTTTCAAAAACTTGTTTTTTTATGTCGAGGCGTTCCACTACTACTTCAATAATCCAGTCGGCAGTTTTCACTTTTGAAATATCGTCTTCCAGGTTTCCGGTGGAAATGCGTTTTGCAAAATCCTTGTGGTAGAGTGGGGCAGGGTTGCTTTTTATGGCTTTCTGCAGGTCTTCGTTTACTATGCGGTTGCGCACTTGCTTATCCTCAAGGGTGAGGCCTTTTTTCTTTTCGGCATCGGTGAGCTCACGGGGCACAATATCGAGCAGGAGCACTTCCACGCCTATATTGGCAAAATGGCAGGCTATGCCGCTTCCCATAATTCCGGAGCCGATGACCGCTACTTTATTGATTCTTCTTTTTGACATGTTTTTCTAATTATGAATTATGAATTCTGAATTCTGAATTCCGAATTGCTACTCGTATATTTTCTTTGAATTGATCAGGTCGTTTATTGTGTTTGCTACTTTTCTGAAGGTTTGCAAATCTTCGTTTGAAACGTGTTTTTGCACCGCCTCGTCAAAGCCCAGAACTACCGCTTTTGAAAATTCGCGCATTTCCTTTCCGAAGGGCGTCAAGTGGATCAGAACCCCACGCCCGTCCTGCGGATTCGGTTTTCGCTCTATCAACCCTTTTTGTTCCATACTTTTCAGGGTTCGGGAGAGGCTGGTGGCCTCCATTCCCATTTTGGGCCCCAAGGCCGTAGAGGGCGTTCCTTCCTCGGGATCTATGCTTATCAGGGCAAAGCCGGTGGCCATGGTACTGCCTTTTTTTCCCGCTTCCTCGTTGTACATTTTCATTACGTTCATCCAAGTGGAACGCAGGATATAATCTATGGTCTTCTCTTTGGTTTTTTCTTTCATACAGGCCAATTGGACAAATAGGTTCCCAAAGATACAAAAATTTATTATGCACGCATAGTATATTTATGGGTTTTTTTGGACTTGGGGTTTTAAATACGTAGGATTATTTTGATGCTCTAAATTCTTTGGACAAGAGGGATCCGTCCTACGTCATATGTCCTACCGTCCTACGTCCTACCCTCCTACGACTTTTTAGAATAATCCAATTTTCCATCCACCACCTTTGCCGGTGAGGTAAAGGGGTGTTCGGGCACATTGTTTTCTGCCATAATATGGAGCACGGTCCAGCCTTCGGCCTTTAAAATATCGGCAATCATGGAACGGTGGCAGCGCCACCAGACGGCTTCGGAACACATGATGGCGGTGCGTTTTTCAGAAGCGATCTCTTTTAATTTTTCGAGCGCATTTTTGAAAGGCACGGTTTCCATATAATCGGCATAGCCTTGGAACGAGGCGTTGCGCCAGGCATCGTTTTTGCTGTTGGGCTGTACCTTGCGCCGGCCGCCCAGGTCAACCAGGTGGATATACTCGATATTTTTCTTTGGAAGCGAATTTTCCAACTGGTCCTTATTGTACTGCGGAAATTTTCGGGAACCCGGATAATGGCGCACATCTGCAAGGGTCTCAATGCCATTGGATTGCAATAATTCCAAAAATCCATCAAACTCCCGCGTGGAATGGCCTATGGTCCAAAGGGTTTTCATTTTTGGCGGATTTTAGACTTTAGATGTGAGATATTAGAATTTATAAAATATATGATCTTAAATCAATCTATAGTCCTTAAAGATACAAAATGGGAAGGGGGAAGGGAAAGATTGGAAGCGGATTAACGCAACTTTAAGGAGTTACGAATTTTAAGCCTACGATGGAAAGAATCAAGGTGGAAAGAAAAAAGACGCGCCAAAAGGTAGCCGGTTCATTAAAATAGAAAATTCCAACGAGCACCGTACCTATGGCCCCAATGCCCGTCCAAACCGCATATGCAGTGCCGATGGGCAGAGTTTTGGACGCCTTTATGAGCAGGAACATGCTAATGGCCAGACAGACCAAAAACCCCACAAACCATAGCCGGGCCTCCCAGCCAGAGGTTTCCTTCACCTTGCCCAGACAGGCCGCAAAGCCTACCTCAAACAGGCCGCCGATGATTAGAAGGAGCCAGTTCATAAAGGGGTTTGAGAATTTAATCGATCTATAATGGCGCGTATCTTTAAACTTAGCGTAGGCAAGTCGGATTTTATAATGGACCAAATGATCTTATTATCCATTCCGAAGTATTCGTGAACTACCCGGTTTCGGAATCCTCGAATACGGCTCCAAGAAATTTCTGAATATTGCGATTGATATTCTGTGTCTATTCGATTGGCTGCTTCGCCTATGACCGAGAAGTTTCTTACCTCTGCGTCAATCGTTTTATCATCTTTGATAAAAGTTTCAAAAGTGTAGTCTTTTGTATATAATTGAATCTTTGAAGCAGCTTCAAGCATATCCTCCAAGAGTAGCAGATTATCGCGTTTAGACATAAATTAAATTTTCTTCAATTTTTTGTAGGTACTTGTCTTTAACACCATTTCTGGAAACCAAATCGATTTTTATACCGAGATGGCTTTCGATATCTTCCGCAAGATCAATAAATTGGATTCCAATAGTATCTTTGAAATCAACTAAAATATCCAAATCGCTATCATCGGTTTGTTCATTTCGGACAAATGAACCAAAAATCGCCATTGATTTTATTGGGTACTTTTTTGTCAACTCAACCTTAGTTTTTCCAAGTTCTCTTTTTATGATTTCTAAGCTTTTCTTAAAATCATTATTAATACTCTTTACCTGTAGTTGTTCTTTTATGCCACATGCCCATAAATCCTATCATACAAATCCTTGTACATCTCCTTGATGACCTTGCGTTTCATTTTCATAGTGGGCGTTAGTTGTCCACCCTCAATGCTCCAAACATCCGGTGTTAGCTCAAATTTCTTGACTTTTTCCCAATGGCCGAAGCGCTCGTTGTAGAAATCTACCTCTTTTTGGATACGGTCTATCACAGCTTGGTTCATGATCATTTCCTTGTGGTCTTTGGGTATATTCCTTCCTTTTTTGTTGCCCCATTCCTTTAAAAACTCAAAATCGGGCTGGATAAGGGCGGCGGGCATCTTTTCGCCCTCGCCAATCACCATGATCTGCTCGATAAAACGGGACTGCTTCATAACATTTTCAATAGTTTGGGGAGCAATGTACTTGCCGCCGCTGGTCTTGAACATTTCCTTTTTGCGGTCTGTGATCTTTAGGAAGCCGTCGCTGTCCACCTCGCCTATGTCGCCCGTGTGGAAGTAACCATCTTCCATTACCTTATCGGTCTCTTCCTGGTTTTTGTAATAGCCTACCATCACTTGCGGGCCCTTCACCAGAATTTCGCCGTCGTCTGCAATTTTGATTTCGGTCTCGCGAAGCGGCTTGCCTACCGTTCCAATTTTAAAACCGTGGTCGCGCATATCATTTACGGAAACTACGGGCGAAGTTTCCGTAAGGCCATATCCCTCCATCACTGGGATTTGTGCGGCATTGAATACCCGAGCCAAACGCGGTTGCAGTGGGGCACTGCCCGAAGCGATGGCTTTAAGGTTGTTGCCCAAAGCCTCGCGCCATTTGCTGAAAATCAATTTATTGGCCAGCTTCAGTTGCATTTCATACCACCAGCCGTTTTGGCCGTAGGGCTCATATTTTAAACCGAGATCAACGGCCCAAAAGAAAAGTTTTTTCTTGATTCCGGAAAGCTCTGCGCCTTTTGCATAGATCTTGTCGTACACTTTTTCCAAAAGTCGTGGCACGGCGGTCATTACCTCGGGCTTTACTTCCTTCAGGTTTTCGCTTATGGTATCGAGCGATTCGGCAAAATGGATCTCGACCCCACAATATTGATACATATAGTGAAGCATGCGCTCATACACGTGGCAAACGGGCAAAAAGCTAAGGGCCGATGATTTGCCCGGATCAATGGGCAATCGCTCTGCACTGTACTTGGCGTTTGAGGCAATGTTTTTATGGCTCAACATAACGCCTTTTGGTTTGCCGGTGGTTCCGGAGGTGTATATTAGAGTGGCCACATCATCTTCCTTGATGTCGTTTTTGCGCTTGTCCAGTTCTTCTTGACTGGCGGTGTCCTTTCCCATTTCGAGCACTTCTTCCCAATTTTTTGCGCCTTTAATTTGGTCAAACGTAAAGACTTCCTTTAGCGATGGCACATTGTTCTTGATGGCCATGACCTTGTCATATACTTCCTTGTCAGAAACAAAACAATAGATCGATTCGCTATGGTTCAGCACATATTCATATTCATCCTGCGAAATGGTTGGGTAAATGGGCACATCCTGCGCCCCGGTCTGCATAATCCCTATATCGCAAATATTCCATTCGGTACGGTTGGTGGTGGAGATAAGCGCCACCTTATCATTTGGTTTTACGCCCATCTGTATCAGGGCCCTGCTTATGGCGTTGGCCTTGTCTATATATTCCTGGGTGGAGGTAGCTTTCCACTGGCCGTCGTATTTGGTGTTAAGTGCCTTCTGCTGTGGATATTGCTCTAGTTGGTAATATGGGAAGTCGAAGAGTCTTTTTGGGTCGTTCATGATAGTATTGTTAAGGAAGTGAAAATAGCAAATTTATTTGAGATTAATTCCCAAATAAAAAAGGAATGGCGCAGCTCCATTCCTTAAAGATACGTTCTTTAGGCTTAAATTCAAACACTAACCTTTTTCCTCAATCCATTCCCGTGCATTCACCAAGGCCTCCACCCAGGGCGAAACCTCGTCGTTCTTCCTTTCCTTTGGATAATATGCCCAATTCCAGGGGAAAATGGAACGCTCCAAATGCGGCATCATCACCAAATGGCGCCCGGTTTTGTCGGTCATCATGGCCGTGTTGAAATCGCTTCCATTGGGATTTGCGGGCAGGGCATCATAACCGTATTTTGCCACGATGTTGTAATGGCTTTCTGCCTTTGGAAAACTGAATTTTCCTTCCCCGTGGGCAGACCAAATGCCCAGGGTGCTTCCCGCAAGGGATGAGAGCATCACGCTATTGTTTTCCTGTATTTTTACCGAAGTAAACA
>CAYSLM010000031.1:0-16682 GCA_964431895.1 uncultured Aequorivita sp. | reverse complement strand
GTATCGTTGTGGAGCATTTTTGGTTTTTCGTCATCCTCCGGATTCAAAAGCCCCAATTCAATAAACAGTTGGCAGCCGTTGCAAACGCCCAAGGAAAGGGTATCGTCCTGGGCAAAGAAATTTTTCAGTGCCTTATGGGCCTTTTCGTTATAGAGAAAAGATCCGGCCCAGCCCTTGGCACTGCCCAATACGTCGCTATTGCTGAACCCGCCCACGGCCACAATAAACTTTATGACCTCCAACTTTTCGCGGCCCGCTACCAGATCGGTCATATGCACGTCGTTTACATCAATCCCAGCAAGGTGCATCATATAGGCCATCTCGCGTTCGCTGTTGCTGCCTTTTTCGCGGATCACGGCGGCCTTCGGACGTTGCCCGCCTTTGGAGGGGCCAAGGGAGGGCTTGCCCTTAAAATCCTTTGGAAAAACAAACTCCAACGGTTGATTTTTATAATTATCAAATCGTTCTTTTGCAAGTTTTTCACCGCTTTGGTTTCTGTCAAGCAGATAGGAAGTCTTAAACCAAACATCGCGTATTTCGGGAATGTTTAGTGAAATGGTATCCCTGTTATTTTGTATCGAAAAGGTATCAGTTTCGGAAACCGTTCCAATTTTGTGGAAATCAATGTTCTTTTCAGAAAGCACGGCTTCAACCGAAGCATCGTCAGAAGCCTGGATTACCACGCCACAATTTTCAGCAAACAATACCTTGGCCAGATCAATTTCGCCCAAATCTGAAAGATCGATTTCGGCCCCTACATTTAGGTCGGCAAAGCACATTTCCAGCAAGGTGGTAATCAATCCGCCCGAGGCCACATCGTGCCCCGCGGCAATTTTTCCTTCTGAAATCATCTGTTGCAGGGCGTTGAAGACCGTTTTTAAATATTTGGCACTTTTTACGGTAGGGGCCTCATTGCCTACTGAACTTAAAATCTGCGCAAATGAAGATCCGCCCAATTTAAAGGTATCCTGCGAAATATTGAGGTAGTAAACGCTTCCTGCATCTTTCTGGAAAAAGGGCTCCACTACTTTTTTGATGTCGTTGCAATTGGCTGCCGCCGAAATGATCACCGTTCCGGGCGAAATCACCTCCCCGTCCTTGTATTTCTGTTTCATGGAAAGCGAATCCTTTCCTGTTGGCACGTTGATGCCCAGATCAATGGCAAAATCTGAAACCGCCTTAACCGCCTCGTAGAGTCGTGCATCCTCGCCTTCATTGTTGGCGGGCCACATCCAATTGGCAGAGAGAGAAACGCTTTTTAAACCGTCTTTTAAGGGCGCCCACACTATATTTGTCAAGGCTTCGGCAATGGCATTTCGCGACCCAGCAGTAGGGTCTATCAGCGCGGTCAAGGGCGAATGGCCGATGCTGGTGGCAATGCCTTCCTTTCCGTGAAAATCAAGTGCCATCACGCCACAGTTGTTTAAGGGCAACTGAAGCGGGCCACATGTTTGCTGCTTGGCCACACGGCCCGTAACGCAACGGTCTACCTTGTTGGTAAGCCAGTCTTTACAGGCCACGGCTTCAAGTTGCAAAAGGTGGATGAGATATTCTTTTATTTTGGAAGTATCGTACTCCGGATTTTTATACTGCCTTTTGATGGTACGGTCCTTCATCACCGTTTTTGGGGAGCTGCCAAACATATCCTCCAAGGCAAAATCCATGGGCTTTTGGCCGTCATTCTTTTCAAAACAGAACCTTCGGTCGCCGGTCACGTGGCCCACTTCATACATAGGCGAACGTTCGCGGTCAGTGACCTTTTGGAGCCTTTGCATATTCTCCTGGCCAATGATGAGGCCCATACGTTCCTGACTTTCGTTGCCCATGATTTCCTTGTCGGAAAGGGTAGGGTCGCCCACGGGCAGTTTGTCCAAACTTATCCTTCCGCCGGTATCTTCCACCAATTCGCTCAAGCAATTTAAATGCCCCCCGGCCCCGTGGTCATGGATGGAAATAATGGGGTTGTCGTCACTTTCCACCATCGCTCGGATGGCGTTTGCGGCGCGTTTTTGCATCTCGGGGTTGCTCCGCTGGATGGCGTTCAGCTCAATCCCGCTGTGAAACTCACCCGTGTCGGCCGACGAAACGGCGGCGCCGCCCATGCCAATGCGGTAGTTTTCGCCACCCAGCACTACAATTTTGTCGCCTTCTACCGGTTTCCCCTTGATGGCCTGACTGGCCTTGGCATAGCCAATTCCACCGGCAAGCATGATAACCTTATCGTAGCCTAACTTGCGATCGTCATTTTGACTTGGCTCATTGACCGAATTAGTTTTGGAAGGCGGAACGGGGTTGAAGCCCTCTTGATGTTCAAAAGTAAAAACCGAACCGGCAATCAAGGGTTGCCCAAACTTATTTCCAAAATCGGAAGCCCCGTTGCTGGCCTTTATTAAAATATCGAGCGGGGTTTGGTAGAGCCAGTCGCGCTCCTTTACGGCTTTTTCCCAAGGGTGAAGCGTCATTTCCCCTTCGCTCAAAGGCCGGTCGCTGAGCGGAGCCGAAGCAAGTCTGGAATAGGAAGTCATATAAACCGCCGTTCCCGCCAAGGGCAAGGAGCCTTTGCCGCCAGCCAAACGGTCGCGGATCTCGCCGCCACTGCCCGTTGCCGCACCGTTGAAAGGCTCTACCGTGGTGGGAAAGTTATGGGTTTCCGCCTTTAATGAAATCACGCTTTCAAAATCCGTTTCCTTGTACCAATCGGGTTTGTCTGCAGTTATGGGCGCCCATTGTTTCACTATTGGGCCTTTGATGAAAGCCACATTGTCCTTATATGCCGAAACAATATCGTTGGGGTTGGTTTCCGAAGTTTTTTTGATGAGCTTGAAGAGGGAAACGGGCATCTCGTGGCCGTCAATCTCAAAAGTGCCGTTGAAGATTTTGTGGCGGCAGTGCTCACTGTTTATTTGGCTGAAGCCGAATACTTCGCTATCGGTCAATTTTCTTCCCAGTTTTTTCGAAAGGTTCTCCAGATATTCCACTTCTTCCTCGTTGAGGGCGAGGCCTTCCTTTTGGTTGTATGCTGAAATATTTTCCACTTCCATACCCGGATCGGGCGTGATGTTGATGTCAAAAATATGCTGGTCCAGCTGCTCGTATTTCTGCGAAAGCATCGGGTCGAAAGATTCCTTTAAGGCAGTCCTATCGTGGAATTCTTCGATACGAATAATTCCGTCTATGCCCATATTTTGGGTAATTTCAACCGCGTTGGTGCTCCACGGGGTCACCATGGCGGCACGCGGCCCCACAAAAAAATCCGTCGAGGCAGGGCGCAGGACGGATTGCTCAATTTTGGGCTGGTTGCCGAAAAGCCACTCCAGTTTTTTAATAGCTTCCTTTAATAGTACCCCGGTAGATTGTACCGCATAAACGGTGCTGTTTGCATTCCCGAAAAAGTGGATCATTTGTCTGGATTTTTTGGAGTTGCAAAGATAATTATTTTAAGGACAATGCTTCTATGGCTTTTTGTTTCCATAGGTCTATTTCCATAAAAAAAGCACCGTTTCTGTCTAAAAGGAAAAAAGCAGGCCACAGCCTGCTTTTCTATCAAATAATATTGTTGAAATAAAATTAGCGTACCACAATTCTTTTGACCGCTCGGTTCTCTTTCGAAACGAGTTCCAGAAGATACACTCCGCCCTGCAGTCCCGAAACATCTACCTTTTTTTCGGAGGAATTGAAGGTGTTAACTAGAACCTGCCTTCCGGAAACGTCGTAGATGGCGTATGTTTCAACGGGAAAGGCGGTATGGTCAGCAACCCAAATCACATCCGAAGTGGGGTTTGGGTAAACGGAGATGTTTTCGGCCAAAAATTCTTCCGTACCTATCATGCCCCAGCGGTCTTCGGCCACGGGCCCGCCCCAGATCAGGGTAGCCAGATAAGGATTGTCAATAAATGGATTGCGGTTGCCGTAGGCAGTTTCCAAATAGGGGTTGCGCTGGTCTTCCAAGTCGGTTACGGGATCGTCTGCATTCCACTGCAAATATACCTGTAGCATATCGGTGCCGCTCTGTAGCGGGCCGGCTCCGTTTAGTGAAGGCTTGCAGCGGTCGCCGTAGCGGGTGTACATATACATCATGATACGCGCCACGTCGCCCTTCCACTCATCGCCTGGGTACCAGTTGCCACTGCCCACATTGCCGGCGTGGCCAGAGCCGTCGGCAAATTTCTTGCTGCCGCGGTCGTTGTTCATCTGCTGGTCGCTGGGCCTAATGTTGTGCGGATCGGCCACTATGCCCGTTGAGCCGTTGTTTACGCTGCCCATGGGCGGATTGGCATTGGAGCGGGCAAAGGTGTGCTCGCGGTTGTACTCACAATTGCCGCCGCCAAAATTGTTTTTATTGCGGCTACGATCGGTGGTGCAGCTGCCACTGTTGTCATAACCATAAAGAAGCAGCACGTTATTGGGATTTGCCGGATCTTCATCGGTTATTTTCATCGACTCCTTATTATCGCCATAATCAAAGGAATTGCTGGCGTATTCTATTTTCTGTTGAAGCGCAAAATAGAGGTTTTGGCCCGTCAAAGTGAGATCAACGTCATTATAATAAGATTGTTGGGCAAAGAGGGGGCAAAGCCCTGCTAAAAGCAGGAGGGTAAAAATTCTTTTCATTGTTGTCTGTTGTCTGTTGTATGTTGTCGGTTTTCAGTTATCTGTTATCTGTTATCGGTTGTCGGTTATTTGTGTCTATTGGTTTTCTCTACTCTCTTCTCTATTTTCTCTGCAACAAAGAAATATAAAATCCATCAAACCCGCTTTTGCTGGGTAGGATTTTTTCTTCTTTTAACAGTGTAAAGTCCTTTCCGTTTTCACGATTTAAAAACGCCTGCACCTGTTTTTCGTTTTCCGAAGGAAGGATGGAGCAAGTGGCATAGACCAATTGGCCACCGGGCTTTACCATTCGCGAATAGCTATCGAGCAGCTCTTTTTGGGTATTGCGGATTTCGTCCAGAAACTCTGGCTGCAGCTTCCATTTGGTGTCGGGATTCCTTCTTAAAACGCCCAGGCCGGAGCAGGGGGCATCAATCAAGACCTTATCGGCCTTTTCCATCAATTTCTTTATCACCTTCGTAGAATCGATCACCCGGGTTTCTATATTGAAAATATCGTTGCGACGGGCCCTGCGCTTTAGTTCGTTCAACTTGTTTTCAAAAATGTCCATCGCTATCAATTGGCCCTTGTTTTCCATCAAAGTGGCTATGTGCAGGCTTTTGCCGCCGGCACCCGCGCAGGCATCTATCACACGCATCCCCGGTTTGGGATCGAGCAGCGCCGCAACCTTTTGTGAGGAAGCATCCTGCACCTCAAAAAGGCCATTTTTAAAAGCTTCGGTGATAAAAACGTTGGTGCGCTCCTTCAGTTTTAGGGCATCGGGATAATCTTTTAATCTTTCGGTTTCAATTTCCTGATCTGCCAGTTCCTTTTGAAGGGCTTCAACGGTTGTTTTTAAGGTATTAACGCGCAGTACCACATCGGCCTGCTCGTTAAGGGCGGCCAGCTCGGTGTCCCATTTTTTGCCAAGTTCCTTTTGGCCCAGCTCGTCCAGCCAATCGGGGATGGACTCGCGGTACTTTCTTATTTTGGAGAGTTCGTCAAAGCGGCCTTTAATACGGCGGGTGGGCGTATCCTCAAACTGTTTCCAATCGGGAATGGCGATGCCGTTCAGCGTAGCCCAAACCGCAAAAAGCCGAAAAAGATTAGGCCGGTCAAACGGTTGGCGTACCTCGGCAATTTCGGCATAGAGGCGTTTCCAGCGCACAATGTCATAGGTGGTTTCGGCAATAAAGGCACGGTCGCGCGCGCCCCAACGCTTATCGCGTTTAAGCGTATTCTTAAGAACTTTATCGGCCTGCTTGTTTTCATTGAAGATCAAGTGCAGCGAATCAATGGTGGCGAATACGAGGTTTCGGTGTAGTCTCATTTTTTAAAAAATTGGAATGCAAAGGTATCTTTTTAAATTGAAATCGAAACTTGTCCGCCGGAGGAGGATCGAAATCGAAAATGGAAAAATCGAGAGGAAAAAATGAAACCGAATATCCCACCAACAATCTAACTACCTAACCCAATCATCAAAATAATAAATCCCTACTTTTGCCAAAAATTATTGCAATGCGTCGCTTATTGATTCTTTTTTTCCTGCTTCCCCTATTTTTTTCCTGCAAAAACAAGGCTGAGGTTGAATATAATTCCGTAAAGATAACCCCTGTATTTATTGACAGTCTGAGCATTCGTGCCATTCAGCCATTGGATGTAAACCGGGTGTGGTTTGCGGCCGATAAAGGGAAAGTCGGGCTGATTGATGGCGATACCCCAAAACTGGCGATTATTAAATACGAAGATACCCTGTTGCATTTTCGTTCCCTCGCTGCAACTTCAGATGCGGTTTTTGTACTGAGTATTGCCAACCCGGCCGTGCTGTACAAAATAGGTTTTAACGGTACCGAGGCTACCAATATTGAAGAGGTTTACAACGAAAAAGGCGAAAACGTCTTTTACGATTCCATGAAATTTTGGAACGATAGCGAAGGTATTGCCATTGGCGATCCGGTGCGGGATTGTATGTCGGTGATCATAACCCGCGACGGCGGAAATTCGTGGCAGAAAATTCCTTGCGAGAACTTGCCTAAAGTGCAGAAAGGCGAAGCTGCTTTTGCGGCCAGCAACAGCAACATTGCCATTTTTGGCGACCACGCCTGGGTGGCCACCGGCGGAAGGAAATCGCGGGTGATGCATACGGCCGATAAAGGGAAAACTTGGGAAATATTTGAAACCCCCATCATTCAGGGCAAGGCGATGACGGGCATATACAGCATCGATTTTTGGGATGCCAACCACGGTATCGTTTTTGGCGGCAATTGGGAAGACAAAAGTTTTAATGAAGGCAATAAAGCCATTACCAAAGACGGTGGGAAAACCTGGAAATTACTGGCCAACGGCAAGGATCCAGGCTATCGCTCGTCAGTAAAATTCATTCCCGGTACCGAAGGGCAGGGCATTGTGGCCGTGGGCTCACCCGGAATTTCCTTTAGCGGCGATGGCGGCAAAAACTGGAAGGAAATTTCAAAAGAAGGCTTTTTTGCCATTGAATTTGTAAACGATAGTGTGGCCTTTGCATCTGGCAATAACCGGATTTCAAAATTGGTTTTTAAGAAATAATCCTTTCAAGGCGGGCGGCCACGGCAGCGGTCTAAACTTCGGCCATTTCCATTTTGGTATCATCTTTTTTCGGCAAGATGGTTTGCAACAGGGCCGCAATGGCCATCACCAACGCACAACCAACCAAATTCAGCCATAGGTAGGGCATAAGGTCAATATACCAGAAATAGATAATGATGATTTGGGTGATGATGGCCGCAATGAATACGGCCTTGCTGCGCACATATTTTATAAAAAAGGCAAGCAGAAATATTCCCAGCACATTTCCGTAGAAAATGGAACCGATGATGTTTACCAACTGGATAAGGTTGTCAAACAGATTGGCGGTACAGGCCACGAGTATGGCAATTACGCCCCAAAGCAAGGTAAAGCCGCGCGAGGCTGCCACATAATGCTTTTCCCGCTTGCCGGGCACGTTGCGCTTGTAGAGGTCAATGGTGGTGGTACTGCCCAAGGCATTGAGCTCTGAAGCGGTGGACGACATGGCCGCACTCAAAATAACGGCCAACAACAAGCCGATCAAACCGCGGGGCAGGTTGGTTAGGATAAAATGGATAAACACATAATCCTTGTCGTTGGTTTCGGCATTGGGATTGGCCTTTTTTATCAACGCTTTTGATTGTTTGTGGAGTTGCTTTTCGGCTTTATTCAGTGCTTTTATTTCGGAAACGTACTGTTGCTTTTCCTCTTCGGCTTTAGCTTTGGCGTACGCTATTTGGGTTGTTGCCAGTTGGGTGTCCAGTTCCTGCTTTTGGCTCTCCAGGGCATTGTAGGCTTCGGCATACTGCGAATTTTGAACATCTTTTACCGCGGAAGGATTAAAATGGAGTGGCGCACTGTTGAATTGGTAGAACACAAAAACCATAACGCCCACCAGCAAAATAAAAAACTGCATCGGCACCTTCAACAGCCCGTTCATGATCAGGCCCATTTGGCTTTGCTTTACGCTTCTTCCGGAGAGGTAGCGCTGCACCTGGCTTTGGTCGGTCCCGAAATAGGAGAGGGCCAAAAAACTGCCGCCAATGATACCGCTCCAGAAAGTATAGCGGTTTTCAAAATCAAAGGAAAAATCCAAAATATCCATTTTCCCGTTGGCGCCTGCAATTTCAAGGGCTTTTGAAAATGAAATGTCCAGTGGAAGATAATTTAGAATCAAAAGAAAAGCGATCAACATCCCGAAGAAGATAACCGCCATCTGTTGCTTTTGGGTAACGCTCACGGCCTTGGTGCCGCCGCTTACCGTATAAATGATCACGAGCATCCCAATGATGATGTTGAGGTAAATTAGATTCCAGCCCAAAACCGCCGAAAGAATGATGGAAGGCGCAAAAATGGTGATGCCGCAAGCCAAACCGCGCTGTATCAAAAAGAGAATGGCGGTGAGCGTTCGGGTTTTTTTATCGAAACGGCTCTCCAAATATTCATAGGCGGTAAAAACTTTCAACCTGTGGTAAATTGGGATAAAAACCAGGCAGATAATCACCATGGCAATGGGCAACCCAAAATAGAATTGCACAAAGCCCATCCCGTCGTGATAGGCCTGTCCGGGCGTGGAAAGAAAGGTAATGGCACTGGCCTGGGTGGCCATAACGCTAAGCCCGATGGTCCACCAATGGGCGGTGCTTCCGCCTTTTAGGTAATCGCCCACATCCCTTTGCTGGCGCGATTTCCAAGTGCCGTAAAGGACAATAAAGAGAAGCGTCCCAATCAATACAATCCAATCAATCTGCTGCATTTAGGCGAAGTTTTGCATTAACAAATAAAACAGATAGATATAGACGGCATTGAGCAGCAGCACGAGAGTGTAGCTCCATTTCCAAAAATATTTTTGAGGTTGGTTGTTCATTTATGCTTCCATTTCGGCCACAAAATCTGGGTAAGTTAGAATTTTTGTGTTTTTCACGTTTTTGAGAATGAGTAAATCCTTGTCGCCGGTTATTAAATAATCAGCTTTACCATCAACCGCCAAATTTAAAAGAAAATTGTCTTTATCGTCGCGGCAAATTTTTAATTGGGAAGAGGGTTCTACCCATTCACCGTAATATTTAAAGATTGCGAATAAAATCTGTACTTCTTCTATAGGAAATAATTTCTGAAGATGCGGTCTCTGGGAAACTTCCCAGAATTCTCCAACAGATTGTGAAGAGAAAAGTAACGTAATGTTTTTGGATATTATAAAATCCTTAAAAGCTTGGTATTTTTTAGTGATCAAAAAACTGATCCAAAGATTGGTGTCAACTACGATTTTTTTCTTTCTCATACCTCGCTTTTCTCACTATTTCAACTTCCTTAGTTATTTCTTCAAGTGAGGGCGGCTCGTCAGACCTACTTCTTATACGTTCCAAAAGTTCCAAGAATTCTTTCTCGGGATTTGTAATCTCAATTAAGTCCATATCAGCCAAATCCTTCAGCAGCTTCTCCGCTTTTGGATTCAATATTTTTATTCTTATGGTTTCCATATCCCATACTTTTCTTCGAAAATACGATATTTTTTTAGATTTCTTTTATCGGAGGCAGGATAATCAGACAGAATGATTTTCCTTGTTACCATCCCTATCTGATGCTTAAAAAATTGATTGCATCTTTGGTTTTATAACATCCATTGTTATAGGTTCATTTATATAATTTAAAGTTGATAAATATGGCATTCCTACTTCCCAATGGAAAGCATATTCGCGAACAGTCTAAACGCCCCGGGCACCCCGGCCGGCAATTCGCGGAAAAAGCTCAGGCCCGTATAAATATAATACCCTTTTCCGTATTTGGCCACCAGCAACGAGCCTTTTGTCATTTTTTCACCCTTGTCCTTCATTCCAAAGATGGGTGTAAATTCCTTGGCCCATTCATCGGGGAAGTAGAGTCCGCGCTCCTGTACCCAACCTTCAAAATCGGCTTGGGTGATTTTGTTGGGCGTGTTCACAATGGGGTGGTCGTGCGCCAGAAAATCTACTTCCGAAAATTCATCGGTCACACGGTCGCGCGAGAGTTTTAATTCATAGGGTGCAAAATTATCGGTCACCAGCGCGTGATTGGTATTGTACTGCACAATCAAGGTGCCGCCATTTTCCACATACTTGTTCAGCGCGGTTTGCGCAAAGGCCAGTTCGGGCACCGTATTGTAGGCGCGTATTCCAAGGACAATAGCATCGAATTTTTGAAGGTTTTCTACAGAGATATTCGCCGGGTCAACGGTGGTTACCGAATAGCCAATCTGCCGTAAACTTTCCGGAATAGCATCGCCAGCGCCGTTGATATAGCCTATATTCTGCCCTTTTTTCTGAATGTCGATTTTGGCCACTTTCGCTTCCGAAGGCAGCAGCACACTTTGATAGGGAATATGGTCATAATCAATGGTCACCAACTCGCGGTCATAGGTTTTTCCGTTGGCGGTAATCACGGGGCGTAAAAATCCTTCACTTTGGCCCTTGGGCGGGGTAACTGTAAATTGAACGATTTTGGTTTCACCCTTCCGCTCAAGTTGGAATGGCTGTTGGGCAGGAGTAACCGTCCAACCCACCGGATGATTTACGCTTACATTTCCAGAAATACCATCCTTTCCCGCACGGACAACCACCGAAATAATTTCGGGTGCATCCGATGGAAAAATCAAGACTTTTTCCGCAATAGAGGCGGTGACTTCGGGCAGTACTTCCAGCGGCCGATAAACTTCGCCTTTTACGGGATCGTTGAATTTATAAACGATATTTTTGGTGAAAGGAATCACCGTGGTTCCAAACTGCAGTTCAAACGTAAGTTGTTCCGGGGCGGGGGTTTCAGGCAGACCAATGAGAGCTTCGGGCGCCTTGTACATACCCACCGTCCCTTTTTCATTGAGCCAATAGGGCGAGGAGTAGAGCGGATCGTTTTGTTCGGAATTTAAGGCTAAATCTAGATTTTTCTTTTGGTTAAAAGGAAGTGCTTCCGAAGCATTCCAAAGGGTTTTTCCATCGGAATTTTTCAAGGATTTTAATACCACCTCGGCTTTGCCGCGGTTGACGGCTTCTACCTTGACCTTAAAGTTTTCATTTGGGTTTACTGAATTTTCTTCGGAAACGGCTTCCAAAAAAATGCCGCCGCAATCCAAAATAAGCTGTTTCAACTGTTGCAGCTTGATGTTGCGCCAATGGGTATCCTTCAGATTTAAAATCAACGGATATGCCTTTAAAAGTTGCGGCAACATTTCCGAAGGGTTTTTAAAGTTGAAATTGGCTTCCAACGGATTCAGAACAGCACCGATTTCCGCACCGCCCTGCAGCCGCGACCAGGTGGTGTTTATACCTTCAAAAAGGTCGTTGTGCGATGGTTTGCTTCCCTTCAGCAGTTCCAGATATTCCATTTCGCTGCCGCGCGAGCCCGTGCTGCCAAAGCCTTGCGATTTGTGCATGCTTCTGCTTAACGAAGCTATTTCGCCATTGCTGAGGCCTAAGGCCGGAAAATAGTTGCCAATTTCCACCGAAACCATTTGCGATTTATCGGCTTTTTCAAATTTCTCCTGGCTGCCGTAAAACCACCAGGAGGTATTGAAAAACAGGCGCTTAGGTTGCCAAAGTCCATAATCCGAAGCCGATTTAGGAAATTTTGATGCATCGTCTGCCAGATCAAAAGCTTCCACGCTCAACATAGCCGAGGCCGTATGGTGACCGTGAGTGCTGCCGGGGCTACGATGGTCAAAGCGATTTACGATAATGTCGGGTTTAAACTTGCGGATGGTGCGCACCACATCGGCCAGAACCTGGTCGTGGTTCCAGAACTCAAAGGTTTCGTCTGGATTTTTGCTGTAGCCAAAGTCGTTGGCGCGGGTAAAAAACTGCTGCCCGCCATCTATTTTGCGAGCTTGCAAAAGTTCCTGGGTGCGGATTACGCCCAGAAGCTCGCGCAATTCGGGTCCGATCAGGTTTTGGCCGCCATCGCCACGGGTTATGGATAGGTAGGCCGTGCGGGCGTGTATGTCGTTTACCAAATAAGAGATAAGCCGCGTGTTTTCATCGTCGGGATGGGCGGCAATATAAAGTGCCGAGCCGACAAAATTGAGCTTTTGCAGGTCGTGGTAAATTTCGGAAGCGGTAGGTTTTTTGGGTGATTGCGCAGTGGCAATTAGGGAAAAAAATAGAAATAGCAGCCGGGTAAAAAACAATTTTTGCATAAAGACTTTTCTGAATTGTTCAAAAACCTTTCAAAGATACTTATTTGTGAAAATTATTCGTGGGGCAGCCCTTCCTTATTTTTGTCGAATTCGTGCTGCTGTTCGTGAAACTCTTCGGCTTTTACAATGCTCACGCCTTTTTGGAGCATCATACTGTTGGGGTAGGTAACGATTTCATTGTCTTTTGTATGCAGGATGATATGAAAGGTTTTAATGTCTTCAATAATGCCCTCGCAGGGTGTTTCCTTGTCGTGTATTTTTATGTAATCGCCAATTTTGTAGGGGAAGGTAAAAAACATTATCACCCCGCTGGTCACGTTGCTCAAGATAGACCATTGGGCAAAAAAGGCGATACCGATCACGGCAAATACCGAGGAGAGCACCAAACCCAGGTTTTCAAAATCTACGCCCCAGATGAGGATGAGCCCCAGCACCACGAGAAAGAAAACCGCAAAGTCAACGTGCTTCATGATAAGGCCGGTGCGGTGTTCGAGCCGTTCAATTCTTTGGGCGAAATTGCGGACCATTTTTTTTATGAGCAACCGCAGCAAAAGCAACACAATGATCAGGATGGCAGACTCAATGATTTCTGGGTAAAGTTCGCGAAGGTTCATCATAGCTATATTATTTTAGGCCCAACGAATCGCGCAGGTGCGAAAATCCGTTCTTGTTTTGGTTCCAATAGTCGGTGCGCATCCGTTTTAGTTTGGTAGCGGTTGTCTTAAGCCGAAGGGTGTCGTGCTGCCGGGCTGCATTTATTTCTTCCCACTTTTCGATTTCATAGGGGAAAACGCTTTTGAAATAAAGGGTGAGTTGCCGTTGTAGGTCTGGATAGTTTACCGTATAAACGGTGATGGAATCGCCTTGTTTCAAACTGGCAAAGGCGTTGTGCTCCTTGATGGCTTTATGCCGAAGCCGGAGATATTCAAAGGCGGGGATCATCATAACATCGCCCGTGGGCAATTCTTCGGGGTTGATGCGGATGAGGTTCCAAAGTTCGTTTTCAAGGTAGGTTTGGGACAGGGAAAGTTCTTGGTCTGCCTCTCCCTCAAAATAGGAATGCGATTCAATTTCAAAATTCTCACGGTTGTTGAGCTGCATATATACCTGGCCGCACCATTCCTGCACGCTGTTGGTAACTTTTAACGGATGGCTTTTTACGGCTATGGGGCTAAAGGTGCTGCTCATAATGGAGTAGGGGTAGATGCCCGTGTTGAAATTCTTCATTTGGTTGAGCTTCAGCACCGAGATATTATCTGGTGCGGCCTTGTTGGCTTTTACCTGCGCCTCGGGCAGAAAGTCTTCGGTCACAAAAATATTGACGGCCGTGCCTTGGCGTAATTCCCCATAGCGCTCCTGCATGAGCGTGTAGGAGGTGATTTCGGCTTTCCCGCTGTACCAATAGTTTTTAAAGGCGTCAGGGAGGTGGCGCTTCTCAATTTCTGTTGAGGTTTTTTCTTTTTTTGCAGTGCCCGTGCCCTCATGGGTTATGCCGAATTCACATCCCGAAAGGAGTAGGGGAGTGATCAGGAAAAACAGTAGGTAAACGGTCTTCATGCTGTAAGGAATAATTGATGCAAACTTACCGAAAATTCAACGGTCGGCAATCTGGGTTAACGTTTTGTAAACAAGCCGCGTGGGCAGCCCCATCACGTTGAAATAACAGCCTTCAATTTTTTCAATCCCAATATAGCCAATCCATTCCTGAATGCCATAGCTTCCGGCCTTGTCAAAAGGATGGTAATTATTTATGTAGAAATCTATTTCCCCATCGGTCAACGGCCTAAACCAGACTTTTGTGGTGTCGTGCACCGTAATCTGAAATTCTTTTGAAGTAAAGCAAACCGAAGTAATGACCTCATGCATTTTCCCGCTAAGCGATTTGAGCATTGCTTTGGCTTCCTGAAAATTCTCGGGTTTGTTGAGGGCCTTATTGTCTTTCCAAACAATGGTATCGCTGGTTATCAAGATATCTCTTTCGTCCAGCTCAGTAAAAGCCGAAGCCTTGCGCTGCGCCAGATAGTCTGTGATTTGTGGTCCTGACAAGTGGGCGGGAAAGCTTTCGTCAATCGGCCTGGTAGCTATGGTGAATTGCAGGTTTAGCTTTTTAAAGAATTCCTGTCTCCGCGGGGAGCCCGAGGCCAGGATGAGATGGTATTTATTCAATTTTTCCTTTAGCATTTTTTATATCTTGAATTGAAACTTTTGGGAGATCTGTTTTTTTGTGGGAAAACCTAAGAAAGAACATTAATTCCTTGCGGAAGCATTCCTATCAATTTGCAAATTGTCATTGCCGAATGTAACTTTCCGGATTGAGGTGCCCGTGGCTATTTCGGCCTCAAACGGGGCTGGAAAGGCGACGTCGTTGGTAGGGAACCAGGTTTTTTTGTCTCTATCGATCAAAATAAACAGGCCGTTATCGGTGCCAAAGGCGGCAAAAACCTCGCGACCGCCGCCAAATTTTTCCAGCCCCAATACTTTTGTTATACGATCATAATTTAGGTTGAAATGGGATGTGGCCACGCCAATTTCTGATATTTCCAGCAAGGCCCGGCCGGAAAAAGGTTCTTTTGTTTTGTTGTCCAAATCGCGGCGCGCGATGAATTCAACTATATTTTTATCGGCGTCATAAAAATAGACGGACTGGGCATTCCAAGCGGGAAAATCGACAATTTCGTGCCCCCCGTCTTTTTCTATGGTTACCCGCTTTTTAAGCCATTGCACGGCTTCATTTATTTGGTTGGAGGGAATGTTTATGGCAAAATGGTAAGGTTGCGAATGTTCCCTTTCCTCAAACCGAAGTTGGGTTCCCGGCAGGGCAAATGTGGTTTGCTTGGGGTCAGCTCCCATTACTTCCAGGCCTAGTACCGATTCATAAAAATGCTTTTGCGCGGTCAATTGCGCAGTAAAAAGGGTGAGTTTTTTGATTTCCATATTGCTGAATTTGCCACTTTACCCCAAAAGTACAAATTGCATCAGGGGTATGGAACAAATTCCCAAAAACATCACCAATTTTAATAAGGAAGAAAGAAAGGCGTATTGCCCCGGCGTTTTGGCATCCCACATTTTTATGCAGGCCAATAACAGCGGAGCTACTATGGCAAAGAGAAAATAAAGGGTAGCGCCCGGATGGTGATAGACTTTTTGGCACATAAATACTATGACGGCCAAGGAAAGTAGGCAGCCCAGAAAAAAGGCTATGTGGGTGGCCCGCTTTCGGCCCAGGGCAATGGCGAGGGTGTCCATCCCGCCTTTTTTGTCGCCATTGATGTCCTGCAGATCCTTTATTATTTCACGAATAAAATTGATAAAAAAAGCAAAAAGACCATAATACATCACGGTGCGAAAGGCCACGGCCTGTAATTCCTGGTTTTGTAAGGTAATGGCCGGAAGCAAGTCAAAAATGGGCACAATGATAAGGCTCATGGCCACGAGGATTGATACCAAAATATTGCCCACCAATAGTATTCCTTTTAAATAGGAAGCGTACAGGTAGAGCAGGGCCGAAAAAATAATAAAGAGGGCCGCAAAGCCCGGCTTGCCAATGGCATTTGCCAAATAGAAACCCAGGGCTACCCCAACTATATTTAGGATGATGAAGAGGGTGTAGGCATTCTTTTCAGAAATTTTATTGCCCACCAAAATCCGGTTGGGTTTGTTTACCTTGTCAATCTCCACATCATAAATATCATTTATCACGTTGCCGGCGGCAGCTATACAGAGCGTGGCCACGACCAGCATTGCAAATTGAAGGTGGGTGAGGGCAGAAGCTGTATTTATGTAGGGGAAAAAGGAATATTTCAACAAAACCTGAACCAGCGCCAGCAGCAGTAGGTTGGGATATCGAATTAGCTTTAGGTAGTTCAATTTTTTGGTAATGAGTGATGAGTTTTGAGAGTTATGAGTTATGAGTTATGAGTTATGAGTTATTGATGATTGGTGTGAGATTCTCAATTCTGCATTCTGCATTCTGAATTCTGAATTCTCAATCGTATTTCGCGCTTACCCCGTTGGTGACCATCCATTTGCCCTGCACTTTTAGCACTTGTTCTATCACATCGCGCACGCAGCCCTTGCCGCCTTTTTTGTGCGATACGTATTTTGAAATACTCTTGATTTCCGGAACGGCATCCTGCGGGCAGGTGGGCAGTCCCACTTCCTGCATGATTTCAAAATCGGGCAGGTCGTCGCCCATATATAAGGTGTTTTCGCGTTTGATGCCTTTGGTTTTTAAATATTCCTCCAGGATCTCGGTTTTGTGCTGTGCGCCCAGAAAAATATCCTTAATACCCAGATTGCTAAGCCTGATACGGACGCCCTCATTGGTGCCACCCGAAATGACACAAACGTGAAAACCCTGTTCAACCGCCGCTTTAAGCCCATA
>CAYSLM010000030.1:0-24151 GCA_964431895.1 uncultured Aequorivita sp. | reverse complement strand
GGTTTAGCTGGAGGCATCGAGCGGATTCGAACCGCTGTAGCAGCTTTTGCAGAGCTGAGCCTAGCCACTCGGCCACGATGCCTTGATTATTGGCTTGCAAATGTAAAAAAATTAAACGGAATATTCCTATTGCGGCTGCATTTTACCGTTCTCCCTTCATAGTGACGCTCACTTTGGCCACGTCACCACCCAGAGGCGGGTTTTTCTTGGCTACCGTAACCTTTACTTTCTGCACCATCGCTATCTGTTCAAGCACCGAATTGATGATACGTTGTGCCACATGCTCCAAAAGCTTGGAGCGCACCGCCATTTGTTCCCTCACAATTTTCTGCAGCAGTACATAATCTACCGTATCGGCCAGATGGTCGGTTTGTGCGGCTTCCGCCAGATTTGCCTTTACCGAAAGGTTAACCACATAGTCAGAGCCTATTTGGCCTTCTTCCTCCATACAGCCGTGATAGGCGTAAACCTTAATGTTCTCTAATTTTATCTTGTCCAAATTTCCTGAATTTTTATTTAGTGTGCTGTTTTTCGGTGATTCCGGTCACCGTGGCAAGGCTATTTATGTAACCCGAAGTTTTTCCAAGTACAAAAATAGTGTATAAATGTTCTTTTTTTATAGGAATAGCGGCGCTAGTCACACCAATTTTCCCTCCTTTTAAATAGAGTTGGAGGGTCCCCTGATTTGCCGTAATTGCCTTGGTCCTTGATATTTTGGGATATTTTAGGCTAGGCAAATCTATTTGTTCCGAAGAAGTTACCCATTTGCCCTGTAACCCGCTTACGCCTGGTGCTAAATGTATATAGCGTAGTTTGGCCTCATCCGTGGCGGTTTCAAACTTGTCGTCCAAAAGTGTACATTGGGGCAAAAAACCATTGGGGGTGCGCGCTTCGGCCCCTTCGGTTATGCGGTGGAGTTTAGTAGAAAATGTAAGTTGCGATGTTTCTGCTTTGTCGGGCAGCAGGCCGTGGGTAACGATGGTATAGATGGCGCCATTTCCCAAACCGAATTTCTTTTTTAGAATATTTTTTCCTTCAACCGAAATTTCCAGGCTATATTTTCCCGAGGGGAAAGTATCATAAGCTGTAAGTTTCTTATATGGCAAATTCTGGTCGAAATAGATTCTTTTTTCCGATTCGGAAACCAGTTTAAAATGAAGTGGTTTTTCCGTTACTAAAAACTGTCCAAAACGCACTTCTGCGGGTGATTTTTCCAGTTTGGAACAGGCCAAAAAAAGCAGTGGAAAAAATAGGGAAATAAAAAGTCGGGATGTATTCATGGCTGTTTTTCCTGGGTTTTTTGTGAAAGCAGCAACGGCCTTCCCAACACGATTAATATTATCAATAAAACCAAAACGCCCAAGGCCACAGGCTTTGAAATAGCCAGTCTAAAAACCAAAGCTGTCCCTACCAGGGCGGTCAAAATCACTCCCATTAAGGGAAACACCTTCCATTTGTTTGACTCCCGATATGCCAACCAATTTACAACGCCAAAGGTGAACAAAAACACCAAACTGGCTGCTTCCACCAACGAACTCAATGACCCGATTACAGCCAGGATGCCAGATAATGCGCCCAAAACCATTATGCTCCTGTCTGGTACTTCATTGCCATTGGTATGGTCAAACCAATTGGGTAGTTCTCCGTTGTTTGCAATACGCTTTGATAGATTGGCGGTAGAAAAGAGAGTAGAGTTGATCGCGGCCGCAGTGGCAAAAGCGGCCGCGACTGTCATAACAACAAGCCCCGTGCCGCCCCAAGCCTTCTTGGCGGCTACCGAGAGAGCAATTTGTTTAAAAGACACCAAAGCCGATGCCCCACCCAACATGGTAGCCCCAAGGGCCACCAATACATACACTATTATCACAAAGATCACCGCACTTAAAAGTGTGGGCATAAAGTTTTTTGATGGATTTTTAATCTTACTGTATTCGTAGGAAAGCAACTGAAACCCCTCATAAGCCATGAATATAGAAGCTCCCCCAATAAATATAGACCAGATGGGCCGTGGTTCTATTCCTGCCACCAGTTGGTCGGGGTCCCATTGGGTAACTCCGTAAATTCCTATGGCCAAAAGCACCAGTAGGTTTACAGATACTATGGCTATTTCAACTTTTGACAACTTCCCAATTCCTGCCAAATTCAAGATCACCAGCGCAATAATAACCCCGGCCCCAAGTAAGCGCGTAACCAGTGGGTTGCCGTGAAAGGCAAATGACACGTAGTGACCAAAAGCGTAGGCATAGACCGATATGGTAAGCACATAGCCCAAAATAAGCAGCCAGCTCAAGTTGCCGGCCATAGTTTTGTCATTTACTTTCTCCAAAAAAGCAAAAGCACCGCCTTCCTCTTTAAATTTATTGGTAAGAAACACATAGCTGTAGGCCGAGGGAAGGGCAATACAACCAATAAGTACAAACGCCAGCCAGCTCCATTGGGCAGAAACGGCAATCACCACCCCAAGCACCGTGTAAATGCCTCCGCCCACCATACCTCCCGCGGCCAGGGCCCATACCGCCATGGGGTTTAAACTCTTTTGTGAGTTGTCTGCCACTTATTGCTGTTTTTGGTTGAATTTTAATTAAAGTTAGCTATTTTTCCTTTCTTTGCTTTAAGTCCCGATGAAATTATTCAAAATTTTAACGGTAGGGCCTATTCCATCTATTTTGAACTCCCGCAACCCTCCACCTCATTATTTTTGGTAAATTTGCAACCTCAAAAAGCCCGTTATGGAAAAAGAAAAAACACCGCTCAACTTTATTGAGCATATAATAGAGGAAGACTTGCGCAAGGGTTATAAAAGAGAAGACCTGCGCTTCCGGTTTCCTCCAGAGCCCAACGGCTATCTGCACATAGGCCATGCTTCTTCCATCTGTCTCAACTTTGGTCTTGGCCAGCGTTACCAGGCGCCGGTCAATCTTCGTTTTGACGATACCAACCCAGCAAAGGAAGAGCAGGAGTTTGTAGATGCCATCAAGCGCGATATCACTTGGTTGGGCTATCAATGGGCAGAGGAAAGATATGCTTCAGATTATTTCCAGCAATTGTATGATTGGGCCGTGCAGATGATAAAAGACGGCAAAGCCTATGTAGATTCACAAACTTCTGAGGCCATTGCCCAGCAAAAGGGTACCCCAAATACGCCCGGCACCGCTAGCCCTTTCCGCGACCGGCCGGTAGAGGAAAACCTTGAACTGTTTGAGAGAATGAAGAATGGCCAGACTAAACCCGGCGAGCATGTACTTCGGGCCAAAATAGATATGGCCGCGCCCAATATGTTGATGCGCGATCCCGTGATGTATCGAACCATCGACAAGCCCCACCACCGCACTGGGACCAACTGGAAAATCTTCCCTATGTACGATTGGACCCACGGGGAGAGCGATTATATTGAACAGGTTTCACATTCCTTCTGCACCCTTGAGTTTTTGCCACATAGAGAGCTGTATGACTGGTTTCTTGACCAAGTACACGAGCCTGACAAACTTCGGCCAAAACAGCGTGAGTTTGCCCGTAGAAACCTGAGCCATACCGTGGTAAGCAAACGCAAGCTGGCCCAATTGGTAAGCGGTGGCGTGGTAAACGGTTGGGACGATCCGCGTATGCCCACCATCTCTGGTCTGCGCCGAAGGGGATATACGCCAGATTCCATCAAGAATTTTGCCGAGAGTATAGGTGTGGGCAAGCGTGAGAATCTTATAGATGTATCGCACCTGGAATTTAACGTACGTGAAGACCTTAACAAAATTGCTCCAAGGATAATGGTGGTTTTGGATCCGGTGAAATTGGTAATAGACAACTATCCCGAAGGAAAAACAGAATGGCTTGACGCCGAAAACAATCCCGAAAATGAGGCCGCCGGAAGTAGGAAGGTTCCTTTTTCCAGAGAACTGCTTATTGAGCGGGAGGACTTTCGGGAAGACGCCAGTAGAAAGTTTTTCCGGTTGACCCTTGGCAAGGAGGTGCGTTTAAAAAACGGATACATCATCAAAGGAGAGCGCGTTGAAAAAGATCCTGATGGAAATATTACCCAAATCCATTGCACCTATGATCCAGACAGCAGAAGCGGAAGCGGTACAGAGGCATCGCTGCGCAAGGTAAAAGGTACTCTCCACTGGGTTTCGGCGGCACACGCCCTGCCCGTCGAGGTACGGCTTTATGACCGCCTGTTTTCTGAAGCTTCGCCAGATGGCAATAAGGAAGTAGATTTCCTAGACTTTCTTAACCCCGATTCGCTACAGATTATCACAGCTTACGCCGAACCGAGTATTAAGGAGGTAAAACCAGAGGATAAATTCCAGTTCCAGCGCCTGGGTTACTTTGTGGTCGATCCCGATTCCACTTCGGAAAAGATAGTTTTTAACCGTACCGTTCCCCTACGCGACTCTTGGGCCAAGATTGACTGAGATTTAACATTTTTTACTTGATTTATGCCCCTTTTTTAAGAGAAATTGGGAGAGTTTTTTGCTTTTTAAGATAACTTTATATGTTGAAAAATAACTATTAACCGGTTGTTAACAGCTAAGCGATAGGCCATTGCATACCTTTGGATTTATTAACCAATAAAAACATTGAATAATGGCATCAAATACAGGTCAAACTTTACTTGCATTGTTAACTGGAGCCGCCATTGGGGCGGGACTCGGCATTCTCTATGCCCCCGACAAAGGCGTCAATACCAGGGACAGATTGAGCAGGGAGGCAAAAAAAGCCCAGAAAAAATTGAATAAGCAAATTAGGGAAACAAGCAATACACTTAGCGAAAAGGCCGAACTGGCCAAGCTAAGTTTTGAGCAGAAACTCAACGAGACCCTTTCTTCCGCAAGTTATAAGGCCGATGATATTTTGTTGGCCATGGAAGACAAATTGGAGGCCCTTCGCAAACAAAACGCGAAATTACAAAGGGATACCAAAGTAGATAAGGGCACGGCCACAACCAAAAAAGTAACTTCTTAATATGGCTTTTAAAAGCTTAATAGAAAGCTTTCACCAGATTGTTGACAGAATAGAAGATTATGGAACAAGCACGGCGGAGTATTATAAGCTCCGCCTGTTTAAATCTACCATGAAAGGTGGAATTTCCTTGGTAAATCTATTGGTCTTCGGCAGTCTCTTCCTTTTTGTTTTGCTCTTTTTGTCTATTGGTGCCGCCTTTTGGCTGGCCAGTTTTTTCGAAAACATTTATACCGGTTTCTTTTTGGTAGGTGCCTTTTATGGAGTATTGGTAATCTTAATGTTTGCCTTCGGAAGAAGGGCTATAGAGCGTTATATGCTATATAAATTCTCTGGACTGCTTTATGATGAAGACGAATTGAAACCCAAGGAAACTGCAGAAAGGGAATTAAAGGAATATCAAGAGGTCCTTCAAAAGGAAAAAGATCCAGAAAAAGAAGGGAGCATAAAATATTAGCCCATGAAACGATATACTACTTTTGACGAAATAGATCGCGACCTAAAATATCTGAGGCTGAAATCGCAGATTGATCTGGAAGAGGTAAAATTGGGCCTCCACAACAGCAAGGAAACCCTGGGGGAAACCTTTTCGCCCATCAACTTGATTGCGAATACCTTGGGCGCTATCATCAAAAAAGCATTTGTCTTAAAGGTTGTGGATAAACTTATTGGCATCAAGCCCGTGAAAAAGAAAAATTATCAAGACGATGAGCATCTTTAGCAAAGCAATTTTTCGATTAATTGATAAAACAAAGCCCGCTATTATTTTTGAATAACGGGCTTTGTTTATTTTTTTACCTTTTAAGTCTACTCGGGTTGGCTGTCGTTATCGTCCTGTCTTGGGGGCGCGGGGCGCGAAGGGCGCTTTTTTGAAACTATGCCTTTTTCGCGGTTTTGCTTCCGCATTTCCTCCCCAATCTTGTTGCTGGCCACAAAGGAAGCTATCATATTGTTTAGCATATCGCTGCCCGCCTGGGGCGAGTTAGGCAGAAGGATGAGGTTGGTGTTGGTTTCCTCTCCTATGGACTGTAACGTGTCGTAATGCTGTGTCACTACGATCAAGGCCGAGGCTTCCTGTGAGTTTATACCTACATTGTTGAGCACGTCAACACTTTCTTCCAGACCGCGGGCTATTTCGCGTCTTTGGTCGGCAATACCTTGCCCTTGCAGGCGCTTGCTCTCGGCTTCGGCGCGGGCCTTGGCCACGATCTTTATCCGTTCGGCCTCGGCTTCGTATTCGGCGGCTACCTTTTCGCGCTCGGCAGCATTGATTCGGTTCATGGCGGCTTTTACCTGTATGTCGGGATCAATATCGGTAACCAGGGTCTTGATAATGTCATACCCGTAATCGCTCATGGCCTCGTTAAGTTCGGCCTTCACAGCTATGGCTATGTCATCCTTTCTTTCAAACACATCGTCCAGCTTCATTTTGGGCACTTCGGCACGCACCACGTCAAACACATAGGAAGTTATCTGGTCGTGGGGATCCTGCAGTTTATAGAAAGCATCGTAAACCTTCATTTTCAATACCTGAAACTGTACCGATATCTTTAAACGGACGAAAACATCATCCTTGGTTTTGGTTTCCACAATCACGTCCAGCTGCTGTATCTTCAGGTTGATGCGGCCCGCAATTCGGTCAATTACGGGAATCTTCAACTGAAGTCCGGAGTTGCGGATACTTTGGAATTTGCCAAAGCGTTCCACAATGGCCGCCGTTTGTTGCCGTACCGTGAAAAAACTGGCCAATAATATAAAAAAGCCTATGATCAAAAAAGGAATGAGAATAAGACCACCCATGTTTTCTGGAATATTTAAGATTAAACTGTGCGGAAGATACGAAAAATAAGCCCTATTTTCACCGCCGTAAATTTTGCGTCCATGGATTTTAAAAAATCGGTTCTTATTTTGGCAGCGGCCCTCTGGGCCCAATACACCTTTGCACAGCGTAATTATGAGGGTTACAACCTTTTGGGCATTCAGGGCGGAATTTCCATGTTTGATATCCAGACCGATGACTTCACCACCGAACAAAAGCTCGGTTTTACCGCTGGCTTTACCACCCGAGGTGCCTTCAGAAATAATTTTGACCTAATCTATGGGCTTAGCTTTATGAGTGCCTCAATTGGTATAAACGGAAGCGGTGGGGCCGGAACACAGAATATTTCCTATACGCTGCAAGGGGCGCAACTTGGTTTTTTGGGAAGCTATAACATTGTGAAAAAACATTTTAGTCTGGAATTGGGACCTGTTTTCGGCCTCAATGGAAAAATGAAACTGGATCAGGAACGTTATGCCGATTATGTGTTGACTGGCTACAACCAACTAACGGCCAAGGACATTCAGGATATCTCGCGTTTTCAGGTTTACGCGGCAGGAGGTTTTACCGCGGGCTTGGAGCATTTTAGGATAAGTGCCCAGTATCAATATGGCATCACCAATATGTTTGGCAAGCTGAACAGTGCCAATCTGGAAAAAGATGATTTTGAAGGGCACAGCTCAACGGTTGTCTTGGCCGCCGTAATCTACTTTTAGCCCATAAATTTGATGGCCTTTTCCAGGCGGGAAATGCTTTCTTCCTTTCCCAAAATGGAAATGATATCAAAAACTTCCGGGCCCTTCAATTCGCCAACCAGTGCCAGCCTTAGCGGCATCATCACTTTTCCGAATCCTATTTTTTCTGAAGTGATCCAGCCTTTTACTTTATCCGAAAGGTTTTGGGCCGAAAAATCTTCGGTTTCCCCTAAAATTGCTATCACGTTTTCCAGCAGGTTTGGGGTATCGGGTTTAAAGGCTTTTTGCGCTGCCTTGGCGTCATAATCGCTGGGAGGGATGAAAAAGAAGTGGCCCTCGGCCCAAAGATCTGACATAAATGTGGCGCGTTCCTTGAGTAGGGCTACAATTCTCAATAACCGTGTATTGTCCATACGCACGGCTATGCGCGTATCTAGCAAGTGTTTTTCTTTTAGGAATTCGGCAAACTGCTCGGCCAGTTGCCCATCGGCTAGCTGCTGAAAATATTGGTGCTGGAACCATTTGGTCTTTTCGGGATCAAATTTGGCCCCGGCCTTGTTTACACGCTCCAGCTCAAAAGCGTTAACCAGCTCCTGCAGGCTGAAGATCTCCTGTTCGGTTCCCGGGTTCCATCCTAAAAAGGCCAACATATTTACAACGGCCTCGGGCAGGTAGCCATCTTCGCGATAGCCCGAAAACACCTCTCCGTTGGCGGTTTTCCAGGCAAGGGGAAATACGGGAAAGCCCATTTTGTCGCCATCCCGTTTGCTCAACTTTCCGTTGCCGGTAGGCTTTAGTATAAGTGGCAGATGCGCAAATTTGGGAGCTTCCCAATCCAAAGCACGGTATAACAGCACGTGCAACGCCAATGAAGGCAACCATTCTTCCCCGCGGATTACGTGGGTAATCTGCATTAAATGGTCATCTACAATATTGGCCAAGTGGTAGGTGGGCATACCGTCACTCTTAAAGAGCACCTTGTCATCGAGTATGTTGGTCTCCACCCGCATTTCGCCCCGAACCATATCCTGCAAATGCAGCGTTTCGTTTTCGGGTGACTTAAAACGGATGACATATTCCTCCCCATCTGCGATTTTTTGCTCGGTTTCTTCCGAAGAAAAAACCAGGGAATTTTTAAGTTTTTGTCTATTGTGCCAATTGTAAATAAAGGTTTTTCCCTCCGCTTCGTGATTCTTCCGGTGGGCGTCGAGCTCGTCAGCGGTATCAAAGGCGTAATAGGCGTTTCCCGATGCTATCAGAGCCTCGGCATATTGTTTGTAAAGCTCTTTTCGCTCGCTTTGGCGGTACGGGCCGTATTGGCCTTCTTTTTCGGGCCCCTCGTCGTAGGGGATGTTCAGCCATTGCAGGGCCTCAATGATATAGGCCTCAGTCCCTTCCACATATCGGGCCTGGTCTGTATCTTCAACACGCAACAGGAAATCTCCCCCGTGTTTTTTGGCAAACAAGTAATTGAAAAGTGCCGTGCGCACTCCTCCTATATGCAACGGTCCCGTGGGGCTGGGTGCAAAACGAACCCTTACTTTTGACGACATAGTCCAACTGTTTTTTGTGAAGGGGCAAAGATACAATACTGTACCGGGATTATAAAGCCGTGGCTTTCTAGGTAAATTCACTATGTTTGGAGAGGTTATTGTGGGATGGCAATGACAAAATATTATCGTACTTTAGAAGTTTAAATAATACCCACGCCCAAATCAAAAGAGGGAGCAGCGCCTTTTGCGAAAAATGGGAAGAATTAGGAATTTGTAAACAAAGCGCACCGATCCATGGGCCACTTTAGCGTTATCCAGCATAAACTGGAACAATTTATAAGGAAATACTACACCAATGAGCTCATAAAGGGAGCTATCCTTTTTTTTGCCATTGGCCTGCTGTATTTTTTGATAACACTACTGGTGGAATATTTTCTGTGGTTGAGCCCGCTGGGAAGGCGGATTCTTTTTTGGACCTTTGTTTTTGTTGAAATGGCGCTTTTTGTCCGGTTTATTGTGTTTCCGCTGGGCAAACTCTTCAAGCTCCAAAATGGGATAGATTATGACCAGGCCTCAAAAATTATTGGTAGCCACTTTCCGCAGGTGGGTGACAAACTGCTCAATGTTATCCAGTTGCACCGCGACAGCCGCGCCAGTGAACTCCTCCAGGCCAGTATAGACCAAAAATCCGCCGAATTGCAGCCCATTCCATTTGTAGGGGCCATAAATTTCAAGAAAAATATAAAATATTTAAAGTATGCGGCCATTCCCGTTTTGGTCTTTTTACTGTTTACCGCCCTGGGTGGTACGGAAATTTTCTCCAGCAGTTATAAACGGGTGGTGCATTATGATTTGGCATTTGAACCACCGGCACCCTTTCAATTCGTGGTAACAAACAACGCGCTGAATGCCATTGAGGGCAAACCCTTTACCCTGCAGGTAAAAACCCGGGGAACCGCTGTACCGGAAAATGCCAGTATCCACTTCCAAGGGGAATCATACATTATGCAGCAGGCTGCCCCCGGAATGTTTACCTATACCTTTCAACAGCCTCTGGAATCAATTGACTTTAGGCTGTTGGCCAATAAGGTGACCTCTCGCGCTTATACCCTCCAAGTAGTCAATACCCCATCACTTCTCGATTTTGAGATGGTTTTGGATTATCCTGCTTACACCGGCAAAAATGATGAAACCCTTAAAAGCACCGGCAATGCCACTATCCCTGAGGGTACGCGGGTAAAATGGAACGTAGCTACCAAACATACCACCAAGGTAGCCCTGAAAATGGCCGATTCTGCTGTGGCATTTCAGGCACGGGGCGCTACCTTTAGCTTGGAGAAAACAATTTCGCAAAAACTGGATTACGCCATTGCCACCTCAAACCAAAATCTGAAGGATTACGAAAACCTCGCCTTTACCTTACAGGTAGTCAAGGATCAATATCCAGAAATTGATGTACAGTCAAAACTCGACAGCACCAATAGCCAAAGCGTTTATTTTTTGGGTCGGGTGTCTGATGATTACGGGCTTACAAAATTGCGCTTGGTGTATTTTCCTACAGGTGAGGATAAACAAGCCAAATTTGAGCTCCTGCCCGTGAACCAAACCAATGTTGATCAATTCACCTACGGTTTTCCCGGCAAATTGGATCTACAGCCAGGGGTTTCATACGAATATTATTTTGAGGTTTTTGACAATGATGCAATCCATCATTTCAAATCCAGTAAATCTGCCATGTTTTCCTTTAGAAAGGCCACTAGGGAAGAGTTGGAGGAAGAGCAACTCCAAAATCAGCGCCGGGCCATAGAAGGCCTGGATAAAACCCTTGAGGAATTTAAGGATGGAAAGCAACGGCTCGAGGAAATTTCGAGATCGCAAAAAGAAAAAAACAGGTTGAACTATAATGATAGGAAAAAGTTGGAGCAGTTCCTCCAGCGCCAACGGCAGCAGGAAGAAATGATGAAGAATTTCAGCAAGGAAATGAAGGAGGAGCTGGAAAATTTCCAACCCGAAAACCAAGAAAAGGACTCGTTCAAAGAAGAGCTACAGAAGCGTCTTGAAGAAAACGAGGAACGGCTTAAAGAGCAGGAAAAGCTTCTGGAGGAACTGGAAAAGCTCCAAGAGAAAATTCAAAAAGAGGATCTTACTGATAAGCTGGAAAAATTGTCCAAACAAAACCGCAACCAAGAAAAGAATCTCGAACAGCTGTTAGAGCTCACCAAAAGGTATTATGTGGAAAAAAAGGCCGAAAAACTCGCCGAGGAACTTTTTAAACTTGGAGAGGCACAGGAGGAGCTATCAGCTAAACCCAAAGACGAAAATACCAAAGAGGCCCAGGAACAGATGAACGATGCCTTTCAAGAGTTTAAGGAGCAAATGGACGAGCTGCAAAAGGAAAACCAAGACCTCAAAAAGCCTTTGGACATCCCCGATAATTCCGCCAGTGAAAAAGAAATTGATGAGCAGCAACAGGAGGCCACTGAGAAGCTGGAGGAGAAAAAAAACGGACAGGCCAAGGAGAACCAGAAAAAGGCGGGGCAGAAAATGAAAGAGATGAGCAAGGGGCTGCAAATGCAAATGCAATCTGGACAAATGGAGAGCATAGAAGAGGATGTGAAAATGCTTCGGCAAATTACCGATAATTTAGTCGTGTTTTCCTTTCGCCAAGAGGATTTGATGGAAGATTTTAAGAACATTCAATACGGCAATCCCATATTTGGGAAAAAGCTTAATCTTCAAAATGATTTAAAACAAAATTTTGAGCATATTGACGACAGTATTTTTGCCCTTTCGCTTCGGCAACCATTAATTGGCGCCACGATAAACAATACGCTTACCGAAATTCAATACAATATTGAGAAATCGCTTGAGCGGCTTGCACAGAATGAAACGCGACGGGGCGTTGCCAGCCAACAATACACAATAACCGGGGCCAATGACCTTGCCGTTTTGCTCAGCAACATACTCAACAATATGCAAATGCAAATGGCAATGTCCATGGGCTCTGGTTCGGGCAAGGGTACACCCAGCCCGGGTGCCGGGAATAGCGGGGATTTTCAGCTGCCAGACATTATCCAAAAGCAGGAAAGCCTTAATGAGAAAATGCAGGAGGGCATGAACAAGGGCAAAAAGGGATCGGAAGGCGAAGGACAAGGCGAGGGCCAGGGAGAAGGCGATGGACAGAGCGGAAGTGATGGAAACGACGGTCACCAACGGGGCGAACGAGAAGGAAAAAATGGAAAGGGTTTTGATAGCGAACAAATGAGCGGTGAATTGTACGAAATTTTCAAGCAACAGCAACAATTGCGACAACAGCTTGAGGATAGGTTGAAAAAGGAAGGGATAATAGGGGAGGCTGGTGCCTTGCTGCGAAAAATGGAGGGTATCGAGCAACAATTGCTGGACAAGGGTTTTAATGAGAACACGCTGCGGCAAATGCAGAATATGAAGTATGAGCTGTTGAAACTTGAAAAGGCGGAATTGCAGCAGGGCCGCGAAAATAAAAGGGAGTCAAAAGCCAATACCAAAGAGTATAGAAATACGGCCCACATGACTCCAGAGGCCATCAGGGAATTGTTTAATACTACCGAAATCCTCAACAGGGAGGCCTTGCCACTCAAACCTGATTATAAACAAAAAGTACAGGAATATTTTAAAAATGATTGAGTTTAATTCAACAGGCAAATTTGAGATTCAAGAAAAAAAAATCCTTAAGGAGTGGATTAATGCGATAATTTCCGATGAGGGATTTGAGACTGGTGAGATCGTTTATGTTTTTTGTGACGACGATTACCTTTACGAGCTTAACGTGGAATTTCTCGGTCACGACACCCTCACTGATATCATAAGTTTTGATTATAGGATGGGTAATCAGATTAATGGTGAAATATACATTTCCACGGAAAGAGTCAGTGAAAACGCTTTAAGGTTTGAACAGAAGTTTGAGGAAGAGTTGCATAGGGTAATGATTCATGGCATTTTGCACTTTTGCGGCTTTGGCGATAAAACTGATGCCGAGGCGCTGGAAATGCGGTTGAAGGAAGATTCCGCTCTCCGGAAGTTGGCGGTGTTGAAAACAGAGCGCTAACCCCTTAATATTATAGAATTTATTGTATTTTTGCGCCCCCAAAAAATCTTGGGTGATTGAAATGTTCCACGTGGAACAATAAGAATGTTTATTATGTTTCAGGAAGAGTATGATGTGATTGTTGTGGGAGCTGGCCACGCAGGGTCAGAAGCCGCTGCTGCCGCTGCCAATTTGGGCTCGAGGACCTTGTTGGTTACCATGAACCTTCAAAATATTGCCCAAATGAGCTGCAATCCGGCCATGGGCGGTATTGCCAAAGGCCAAATCGTGCGGGAGATTGATGCTTTGGGCGGTTATAGCGGGATTGTTTCTGATAAAACTGCCATTCAGTTTAAAATGCTTAATAAATCCAAAGGGCCGGCCATGTGGAGTCCTCGGGTACAAAGTGACCGCATGCGCTTTTCCGAAACCTGGCGGTTGATGTTGGAGAATACCCCAAATCTCGATTTCTACCAGGAAATGGTCGCCGGACTTATTGTGGAGAATGGGCGTGTGAGAGGAGTGCGAACCTCCCTTGGACTCTCCATTAAAGCCAAGAGCGTGGTCCTTACCAACGGCACTTTTTTAAATGGTCTGATCCATATTGGGGAAAAACAGTTTGGGGGCGGGCGCGCCGGGGAGAGAGCTTCCACTGGCATTACCGAGGAATTAATAGCCCTCGGTTTTGAGGCGGGCCGAATGAAGACTGGCACCCCTCCCAGGGTAGACGGTCGCAGTCTCAATTTCAGCAAAATGATAGAGCAGCCCGGTGATGAGGCCCCCGCCAAATTCTCCTTTTCGCATGAAACATCTTCCATTACAAAACAACGGTCATGCCACATGGCCTATCCCACGGTGGATGATCATGATATTTTGCGCGAGGGTTTTGACCGTTCCCCGATGTTCAATGGGGCTATCAAAAGCTTGGGGCCCAGATATTGCCCTTCCATTGAGGATAAGATAAACCGCTTCGCCGATAAGGACCGGCACCAATTGTTCGTGGAACCGGAAGGTTGGGATACCGTTGAATATTACGTCAATGGCTTCTCCACATCCTTGCCCGAGGATGTGCAGTTTAAAGCCTTAAAACAGGTAGCCGGCTTTGAAAATGTCAAGTTTTTCCGGCCCGGTTATGCCATTGAATATGATTATTTCCCACCCACCCAATTACAGCACACCTTGGAGACCAAATTGGTATCGGGGCTTTATTTTGCTGGCCAAATCAACGGCACAACTGGTTATGAGGAGGCCGCCTCCCAGGGTCTGATTGCGGGAATAAATGCCCACTTAAAGGTTTCAGGAAAAGAACCTTTCCTTTTGCGGCGAAATGAGGCCTATATCGGGGTGCTTATTGATGATCTGATTACAAAAGGCACCGAAGAGCCATACCGGATGTTTACCTCAAGGGCAGAATACAGAACGCTGCTCAGACAGGACAATGCCGATTTTAGATTGACGCCCAAATCATTTTCCATTGGGTTGGCAAGCGAAGAGCGCCTGCGCCGAATGGAGGAAAAGCAAGCCAAGTCTGAAGCCTTTGTCCAGTTTTTTAAGGAAACCAGTGCCCTTCCCGAGGAGATAAATCCTATCTTTTTGAAACGGGATTCGAGTTTGGTGAACCAGAGCGATAAAATGTTTAAATTCTTCTCCCGTCCCGAAGTTACCATGGAGGATATGCGTGGAATTGAAGCCGTGGAAAACTTCATTACGGCAAACCAACTGGATAATGAAATGATCGAGCAGGCCGAAATCCAAGTGAAATATTCGGGATATATTGAAAAGGAAAAGAACAATGCCGATAAACTAAACAGACTCGAGGACCTAAAGATTCCCCCGTCGTTTGATTATTCGCAGCTTAAATCCCTTTCTTTTGAAGCCCGGGAAAAACTGAATAAGATAAAACCCGCCACCGTTTCACAGGCTTCCCGGATAAGTGGAGTTTCTCCCAATGATGTTTCGGTGCTTCTGGTATATATGGGCAGATAGAAAATTGTTTCACGTGGAACACCAACAAGATAATTCCCAAACCATTTCTTTCATAGATCAAAAGTGGTCTCCCATTTTGACCGTCCGGGACCATTTGGTGAGTGGGGAAGAATTTCACCTTTTTCACAATCCCGAAATCGATATGCTCATTACCAGCCCGCAACCGCCAGCTAGACAATTGTTCAAATATTATCAAAGTGACCAATATATTTCCCATACCGATAAAGACCGTGGGCTTTTGGCCACCATTTACCAAATGGTCAAAAAATATGCTATAAAAAGAAAGCTGGCCTTGATCAAAAAGAGAAATGGTGGTATCGGGAAATTGTTGGATATTGGCGCCGGCACCGGTGATTTTTTGGCCGCTGCCAAGAAAGTGGGTTGGCAGGTGGATGGGGTGGAACCCAACAGGCGGGCAAATGATCTGGCTAAGGAAAAAGGACTTGTATTACAGACCGAGCTTGAGACATTCCAAGACGCCCATTTTGACGTGGTCACCCTTTGGCACGTTCTAGAGCATATTCCCAATCTTGAGGAAACTGTGGCGCAGCTTTCCCATTTGGTTCGCCCTGGAGGCACCTTGATTATAGCCGTTCCTAATTTTAAAAGTTATGATGCCAAATACTATGGTCGATTTTGGGCAGCTTATGATGTGCCTAGACATCTTTGGCATTTCTCCCAGAAAGCTATTCGGCAACTTTTCCGAAAGTCATTTTCCTTGGAAATGACAAAACCTCTGTGGTTCGATTCCTTTTATGTAAGTCTGTTGTCGGAAAAATACAAGATGGAAAGAAAATTCTCGGTGAAAGGCTTATGGATCGGGTTAATTTCAAATTGTAGGGCAATCCGTACAAAAGAGTATTCTTCCCTCATTTATTGTTTTCGGAAAGTCTAATCGGCTTATTTAAACCCTTTCCGGGGCTTTTTCTGCACATAAGGTAGTTTGTCCCCTTAAAAGCTAAAAACGGCTCTGAACGTCTTAAAAAAAGCTGTTTTTTATAGAATCGCTTTATTTTAAATAATATTGCATAGGCAATATCTATGCCGATGCTTTTTTATGGAAAAGTCGTGTCAACTTTATGGAAAGGTCAGTAAAGATGATCTTCGCGTTGCCATTGCGCTCTATATGGTAAAAAGCATCATTTAGAGCTTCCTGGATTTCAAAAATATTGTTTTGATGGATAAAGGGTGCAAATTTATGAAGTGTGAAACTGTCATCCTTGGGCTGAAAATATAAAAGCGAGTCAGCTTTATAATTCTTTAGCAACGCTTGCCGAAAGACTTCCAAACAATACAAAAGAAATTTCTTTTGGGTTTCACGGCCTTGTGTTGCCAGTTCATCGCTCCAATCCAAAAGTTGATTGATCGCCGTTTTGTTTCCTTTGGCTTGATAGGCGGCACGCACCCATGAGATGAACCAAGCCTCAAACTGCTCATTCTCGCCGCCAGAGGCCAATTCCTGTAAGGCTTTGTTGTAATCTCCCTGGGCTTTTCGGGCAATTTGGTACGCGGTCAATTCCGGAATTTTCTTGGTTTTTATTAAACTTTCGGCAATTTCGGTTTCCGGTAGCAGAGGAAAAGCCAATTTTTGACACCTGGAGCGGATGGTGCCCAAAATTTGCTGTTCCTTTTCCGCCAATAGCAGCAGCACCGTCTTGTCTGAAGGCTCTTCCACCAGTTTCAACAATTTGTTGGCGCATTCACTGTTCATGTTTTCGGCCATCCAGATAATCATTACTTTATATCCGCCCTCGTAAGCCTTGAGCGAAAGCTTTTTGGAAATACTCATCGCCTCGTTCTTGCTGATATTTCCCTGTTTTTTTTCAATGCCAAGGCTTTGCAACCATTCAAAGAGGGAAGCATACGGGTTTGCCAACACAAAATCGCGCCAGTTTGAGGCATAGTCGTCTGCGATGGCGTGTTTTTTAACCGCGTCACTGGTATTCACGGGATAGGCAAAATGGAGATCGGGGTGGGCCAACTTGGCCACGCGGTCCTTACAGGTTTGGTATGTCGCACTTTCTTTGTCATACTGGGCGCACAGCAGCTCTGAAGCGTAGGCTAGGGCCATGGGAAGGAGCCCGCTTCCATTGGCCCCGCAAAACAACTGGGCATGGGGAATACGGCCGTTGGCAATACTTTTGGTAAGGTGCGATTTAATGTGGTTTTGACCTATTACTTCTTTAAAATCCATTCGCAAATCTAATCATTTTTTCCACCTTATAAGGATAGGGATTTCTTATAAAAAAACAAGCGGTTGCGCCAGCGGTGAAGCACTGCAACAACAATTTCCAAGAGTTATAAATCTTAGAAAAGGCTATATTTGCAGGAATAAAACCACGAATATGAAAACCGTAAACGATATAGATTTCAAAAACAAAAGTGCCCTTATTAGGGTAGATTTCAATGTGCCGCTGGATGAAAACCACCAGGTAACTGATTCCACCCGCATTGAGGCCGCCAAACCAACCATTTTGAAAATATTGGAAGATGGCGGCAGCTGCATCCTAATGTCGCATTTGGGCAGGCCCAAAGATAGGGAGCCAAAGTTTTCGCTAGAGCATATTATAAAGCCATTGTCGCATATTTTGGGAGTTCAGGTAAAGTTTGTTCCAGATTGTGTGGGTGCCGAAGTGGAAAAGGCCGCCAAGGAATTGAAATCAGGTGAAATCCTCCTGCTTGAAAATCTGCGCTACTATGGCGAAGAAACCGCTGGCGACAAGGGTTTTGCCCAAAAACTTGCCAAGTTGGGTGATGTGTACGTAAACGATGCTTTCGGCACCGCCCACCGCGCCCATGCCTCTACGGCTGTGATTGCCCAGTTTTTTCCTCAAGAAAAATGTTTCGGCCTCTTATTGGCATCGGAAATTGAAAACGTAAAGAAAGTGCTCGAAACCGGGCGGAAACCCGTTACGGCCATAATTGGCGGAGCCAAGGTATCTTCCAAGATTGGCATCATTGAGAATATTCTCGATAAAATAGACCATTTAATCATTGGCGGGGGAATGGCATTTACGTTCATTAAGGCCCAAGGCGGAAAGATTGGCAATTCGTTGGTTGAGGAGGATAAACTCCAAATGGCACTCAATATTTTAAAAGAAGCCAAACAAAAAGGGGTAGCTGTGCATTTGCCCGTAGATACCGTTGTGGCCGATAAATTTTCGGATGATGCAAATACTGAAATATCCAAGGCAGATCAGATAGCCGAGGGTTGGATGGGCCTTGACGTGGGCGCAGAAACGAATGCGCTCTTTGGCCGAGTTATAGCCCAGTCAAAAACCATACTTTGGAACGGCCCTGTGGGGGTTTTTGAAATGGACAAGTTTGCCACGGGAACCAAAACCTTAGGTCAGAATATTGCCCAGGCCACTAAAAATGGAGCTTTCTCCCTGGTGGGCGGGGGCGATTCAGTGGCAGCGGTACAAAAATTTGGTCTCTCCGGAGAGGTGAGTTATGTGTCTACCGGCGGCGGGGCCATGCTCGAAATGCTGGAAGGCAAAACCCTTCCCGGCATTAAAGCCTTGATGAAATAGTGTTAAATGTCACAGCGATAGCTGTTTATACTTCGTAATTTGCATAATTTTGCGAAATTATTATTTTTGATAAAATTTAATCGCTTAATCGACGTTACGGGCTTAGGAGGATATCCTATGATTCCCCGAAAAACACATCAATCAGGCAGACTTGCCATTAATCCCCAAATGCGATAAAGAAACTGATGGAACTAAAAAGATTGTTGCCCCTTTTGCTTTTACTGGTCTTTAACCTTGGCTTTGCCCAAAACAAAAAGAAATCAGGCAAAAAACTGGACACAAAAAAGGTTCAGGTGGTTGATTCGATTAGCGTCTCAAAAATCTCACAAGAATTGCCCACTACTGTCGTGGCCACCGCCCTAAAGGACTCTATTGTATATGACCTTCAGGATATGGCCTTGGCCCGTAAAAAGGACAGCCTGTGGCTACAGCAACTGTACAAAAGCGATCTCTTTGACGAAATGTACAACAGCGTGGCCTACCAGCAATACGATGCCGTAATCTATGACGAGCTACCCACCGAAGTATTAAAACAACGACTTAAGGAACTTGACGCACGCACGCCTTTTAAAGTTGAGTACAACCCTTCTCTGGAGAGCGTGATAAAGCATTATCTAAAAAACCGGCGCAAGACCCTGGAACGGTTGATGGGCCTGAGCGAATATTATTTCCCGCTGTTTGAGCAAGAGCTTGACCGGCACAACCTACCTTTGGAACTGAAATATTTAGCCGTTGTGGAATCGGCACTCAACCCTCGGGCCCGCTCCCGGGTGGGTGCTACTGGGCTGTGGCAATTTATGTTTACCACCGGCAAAATGTTTGGTCTCGATGTGAGCTCCTATGTCGATGAGCGATCAGACCCCATTCTCGCCACCGAGGCAGCCTGTAAATATCTAAAAAGCCTCAATGCCAGTTTTAATGATTGGGATCTGGCCCTGGCCGCCTACAATTCGGGCCCGGGCAATGTTTCCAAAGCCATACGCCGCTCTGGGGGCAAAACCAATTATTGGAACCTACGCAGGTACCTTCCCCGCGAAACCGCAGGCTATGTGCCCGCATTTTTGGCAACCATGTATATTTTTGAATATGCCGAGGAACACGGATTCGTAAGGCAGAGCTCCCGTATCCCCTACGTGGCCACAGATACTATCAGAATAAAACGACAAATTACCTTTGACCAAGTTTCTAAGCTCACCAACCTTGATAAGGAAGAGCTGGAATTTCTAAATCCTTCCTATAAGCTGGGAATCATTCCTGTGGTAAAAGATGAGAACTACGTGTTGCGGTTGCCCCTTACTGTGGTTGGAACCTTTGTCACCAATGAAGAAGCCATTTACGCTTTTGCCGAACAGGAAGAGGCTGAAGCTGAAAAACCCTTGCCAGAACTTTATGAGCAGCCTGAAAAAATTCGCTATCGCGTAAAAAGGGGAGACTATTTAGGCCGAATTGCTGAAAAATATGGCGTGGGCGTGAGCCAAATACGACGTTGGAACGGGATGCGCAATAACACCATTAGGGCCGGGCAAAGCCTCATTATTTATCCTCGCAAGTTATCGGGAGATGTAGCCAGCGCCGCCGGCACCCATCAAAATAAAAAAGGTGAGAAAATCTACACCGTCCGCCATGGTGACTCCCTGTGGAGCATTTCCCAGAAATTTCCCGGAGTTTCCGTCCAAAATATTAAAAAATGGAACGATATTAGCGGTAATAACATCAAGCCTGGGACTAAACTGAAGATTTATAAAGGATAGTTCCAAAAAAATATCCTTTTCCATGAGAGTTTTTTGCACTGCACTGTTTTCTGTTTTTTTGGTACTTACCTCCTGTAACCAAAGCGGAAAAAAAGACAAATCACTACTTCCCGATTCGGTAGGAAACATCAATTCCCTTCAAATCATTACGCCCAATGATCTCTGGAACGGCATAGTGGGCGAGGCCATACGTGAACATTTTGCCGCCCCCGCAGACGGCTTGCCACAAGACGAGCCTCTTTTCTCCATGAACCAAATGCCGCCCGAGGCCTTTACGGGTTTCGCCCGTAGCAATAGGCTCTTTTTGTATGTGGTGCTCAGTGATGAAGACAAGGTAACCCTGGCCAAAAATGAATATGCCAAACCCCAGACCGGCGCCGTAATAAAAGCCACTTCGGAAGAAAAACTCGTCGAGCTAATCGATAAGAATGCCGATAGGATTATTGAGGCTTTCCATGACTCTGAAATCAAGGAACGCCAGCGTAGAACCGCCATCTCGCTCATGAAAACCGATTCCCTGCGCAAGGCCCTTGGCGTTACCATGAAAATACCCAGTGCCTATCGCGTTGCCAAAGCTACCGACAGCTTTTACTGGATGCGGAAAGACCTTAAGGACGGCACTACAAACATCCTGGTGTATGAAGTGCCCTTGTCTATGATAGACAATGACAGCTCAGCCGTGGCAGATATCATTAAGATTCGCGACTCCATTGGCAGCAAGCTCCTTCCCGTTGAGGATGATGGTCTTTTTGTTACCGAAGATGCCTATGCGCCCTACCTCTTTAAAACCGAAATAGATGGCAAGTTTGCCTATGAAACCAAAGGTACTTGGGAGGTTAAAGGTGCCTGGATGGGCGGTCCCTTTATCAACTATGCCGTCCGCGATGAAAAACACAATCGCTATTTGATCCTGGAAGGGTTTACCTATGCGCCCGCAACCACCAAACGAAATTTGCAGTTTGAATTGGAATCTATACTCAATACTGCCAAACTGGATTAAACCAAACTTATTTAATATAAAAAAAGAGCCTTTCAAACTTCAAATTTGAAAGGCTCTTTTTATTAGGATTATAGCTTTGGCTATTTCTTTTCGTCAATCTTATTGTCGTTGGTTTCATCCTTTGAGGCATCCTTAAATTCCTTAAGGCCACTGCCAAGGCCGCGCATAAGCTCGGGAATCTTCTTTCCGCCAAAGAGCAGAAGAACAATTACAACTATCAATACTATCTGCCAAGGCCCAACAAAACCTAATGGAATAAACAATGCGTTCATGATTTCTCCGATTTTTAATTACGCAAAGGTAACAAGAAATGTTCATATACAACGTTTTCAACACAACTTTAGCTTATGCCGCCGCGGTTTATTTTATATTTGTAACGCTAAATCCATTCTATGGCCCAAAAGGAAAAAAGAGCAAAAAAGATCAAGCGGAAGTTATTGCACAAATACCGTTTGGTCATTCTTAATGAAGAAACTTTTGAAGAGCGGTTCTCATTTAAGCTCAATAGGCTGAATGTTTTCGTATTCAGTACCCTTTTTGCCCTTGTCTTAATTGCGGCCACAACCATTATCATTGCCTTTACCCCGCTCCGGGAGTACATCCCCGGCTATTCCTCTACCAAGCTGAAGGTGAAGGCCTCCCAATTGGCTTATAAGACAGATTCCCTGCAAAAAATCCTGGACATAAACGCGCAATATCTGGCCTCTATAAAAAAAGTACTTACCGGCAACGTAAAGACCGTCGATTTCAACAAAGATTCCATCATTGAGGTAGCACGCACCGATCCCTCTGTCCTCATCCGTACCTCAAGAAAAGATTCCATGTTGCGGGCCAAGGTAGCCAAGGAAGATAAATACAACCCGCTTATATCGCCCCAAACCCCAGATTATTCGTTGTTCGCACCTATCAAGGGCACCATTTCCGAACCCTACAATTCCAAAACCAAGCACTATGCCGTAGATGTGGTTGCGCCCAGGGATTCCCCCGTCAAGGCCGTGGCCGAGGGTACGGTAATCTTTGCCGAATGGACCGCCGCCACCGGCTATGTTATCATTTTAAAGCACAACAACAACCTTATTTCGGTTTATAAGCACAATGCCACCTTGACCAAGGGCCAGGGAGAGATCGTCAAGGCCGGGGAGGTTATAGCCACCATTGGCAATACCGGCGAGCTTACCACCGGCCCCCACCTTCATTTTGAACTGTGGCGCGATGGCTTCCCCGTGAACCCCGCCAATTTTATTGACTTTGATTGATTGCCTATGTCCCTAAAAGCCGTTGCGGCCAAGATATTTGCCAAAATTGTTGCCCATAGAATTGAAAAATGGGCGGCAAACCCCGTGGAAACCCAGCAAAAAGTGTTTCGCCAATTAATCGCCCAAGCCAAGGATACACGTTTTGGAAACGACCACGATTTTGCCGGCATACACAACCATTCCCAGTTTATTGCGCGTGTACCCATCCGCGATTATGAGGGGTTGAAACCCTATATAAATGAAGTGGTATCGGGCCAGGAAAATATTTTGTGGCCAGGCAGGCCGCTCTATTTTGCGAAAACCTCCGGCACCACCTCGGGTGCCAAATACATTCCGCTTACACGGGAATCCATGCCCCACCATATCAGGGCTGCCCGGAATGCCATTTTGTGCTATATAGCCCAGACCGGAAAAGCGGATTTTGTGGATGGAAAAATGATTTTTTTGCAGGGAAGCCCCGAAATGCAGGAAAAGAACGGAATCCAGCTAGGGCGCCTCTCCGGAATTGTGGCCCATTATGTGCCGGCCTATCTCCAAAAAAACCGGCTGCCCAGCTGGGAGACCAACTGTATTGACGACTGGGAAACCAAGGTAGATGCCATTGTGGAAGAGACCAAAAACGAAAATATGACCGTAATAAGCGGCATTCCCTCCTGGGTACAGATGTACTTTGAAAGGCTCCAAAAACGAACCGGGAAAAAGGTGGGCGAACTTTTCAAAAACTTTGGTCTTTTTATTTATGGGGGCGTCAATTTTGAGCCCTATCGCGCCAAATTTGAAAATTTAATAGGAAGAAAGGTTGACAGCATCGAGCTATTCCCCGCCAGTGAAGGCTTTTTCGCGTTTCAGGACAGCCAGCGTGACAAGGGGATGTTGCTGCTTCTCAATTCGGGAATATTTTATGAGTTTGTAGAAGCTGCTTCCTTTTTTGACGAAAACCCGAAACGCCTGACCATTGGCGATGTGGAAATTGGCGTGAATTACGTTATGATCATTTCCACCAATGCCGGTCTTTGGGCCTATAACCTGGGCGATACCGTTCAATTTACTTGCACAAAACCCTATCGGGTAGTTGTTTCGGGAAGAATTAAGCACTTCATTTCAGCCTTTGGCGAACACGTGATCGGGAAGGAGGTGGAAGAGGCGATGAACAAAGCCATTTCAAAATTCAATTTTTCCATTACCGAATTTACCGTGGCGCCGCAGATAACCCCTTCAGAAAAGGGATTGCCCTATCACCAATGGCTGGTAGAGTTTGACCGCGCGCCTACTAATCTTCAGGAAGTGGCCAATTTTCTCGATGCGGAAATGCAGCATCAAAATTCGTATTACTTTGATTTAATCGAGGGGAAAATACTTCAACCGCTGAAAATTGTGCCTTTGCAGCCCAACAGTTTTCAGCAGTATATGAAATCGCAGGGCAAGCTCGGCGGCCAAAACAAGGTACCACGCCTTTCAAACGACCGGAAGATTGCCGATGCCCTGCTACAGATTCAGCCCCAAAATTAGTATTATCTTTGCACCCAATGAACAAATTGAAATCACACACCAGAACGCGTGCCCAGGAGAGCACGCAGGCCATAGAGAGACTTTACATCA
>CAYSLM010000029.1:15881-24272 GCA_964431895.1 uncultured Aequorivita sp. | reverse complement strand
TCTTGTTTTTAAAAAGAAATTGGATGCCCGTTGAGGTGGAATCTTCCCGATTGCTCAGGGATTTCCCCATAACCATCACCGGTGAAACCGAAACAATCTCAAAAGGAAGGTTTTTGTTTTTTGAAATAAATTCTTCCACAGTCTGGTTGGCCAGGTACTTTGCCTGCGCATATGGATGATCATCGGTGCCCATATATTTGTCATCGGCTTCGTCAAACACATCACTGGCCATTTTGCCAAAAGCAGGCAAGGGAAAGTTGGTGTTCCAAGCGGCAATCGAGGCGATAAATATCACTTTTTCAATGGCTGGCGCTTCCGCAATGGCTTTCAGAAAATTTTCAGTGCCTTTAATGGTGGGGTCAAAAAGTTCCTTTTGGGGATCTTCCACATCGAGCTGAAAGGGCGTGCCCCCATGAACTACAATTTCACAATCGCCGATAAATTCTTTCAAAGTTTCCAAATCCTCTACTTTAAGGGCGCTGATATTGAGGTTGTCAGAATTTTCCAGTTTGAAAAGATGCTGGTATTTTTCGCTCTTTTTGATATCGGTAACAGAGACTTTTACATTAAAGCCCTCTTCCAAAAATTTCTTGGTAACGTAGCTTCCTATAAAGCCCGATCCTCCTATTATTCCTACTGTTTTCATATTACGTGCCCGCATTGGCGGTCTTTTTATTTGTTGTTCCTGTATTTTTTCCCAGACCTCACAGGTTTCAAAAACCTGTGAGGTCTTTGGGATTATAGTTCGTTGTCGGAATTTTGAGTTTCCGTAATCGCGGTTTCTTCATTTTTCAACTTTTGCTCGGCCTGTATTTTTTGAAAATCAAGCATAAGCTCCGATAGGTCCCAATAGCCGAATTCCTTTACAATTTTGCCATTGACAAACCTTGCGGTATAATGTGCGGGAATGGTATAGGTTTTTTGGGTGGGCTTGAAGTCGCCTTTCCAAATGCCCCAAAAGTTTACCCAGGTTTCACCCTTGTCGGTCACTACCATTTCATATTCCGATTCGCCATTGACAAACTCCCAACTGTTGAAGGCCTCGGCATCTTGTTTGTGCATTGCCAAGAGTTGCGCCTTGGTCATGGCGTTTTTTTCCAATTTGTTGTACATGATCTTCGCCGTATCTGCGTAATGACTGGCCAGGGCGTCCCAATCTTGATTTTCATAGGCCACTATCACTTTTTTAAAAGTGTCAATCTCCGGTGAATGTTGTGTGTAGCGTTCTTTTTGTTGACAGGCGGCAATGGAGAAAACCAGAGCCAGCCCCAAAAGAATTGATTTTTTCATGGTTCCAAGTTTTAAAATGCCCGGCATCTCTGGTATTGTGAAATACCGGGCCTGTGGGTTTACTTTTTGTCCAATTCCGGCAGTGCCGAATAAATCTGATCGGTGTGCATTTTGAAATATTTGTTGAATTTTTCAAAGAATTGCTTCCGGCCGTTTTCATCGGGCCAGGCCTTTTGAATGAGCTTTCCCTGCTCGGTCGCGGCGGCGTCAATATCGTTCCAGTTGGCGTATTCCGTTACGAAAACCAAATCACGGGAGTCCGAGCCCGATAAATGGCGCATGGCGCGCTCGCTTATTATCTTGGTATTGGGGTCTGTCACTTTCTGCTTAAACTCCTTTAACAAGGTATTGAATTCGGCATTGGAGCCGTTTTCGGGAATGCTGATCTTCCAAGTGGTGACGGTGTAAACCCGGCCGTCTTGGGCTGTGGTGGTTTGTATGCCAAACACGAGTAGGCAAACAAAAATGCAAAGGTGTAGTCTGAATGTTTTCATAACTAAAAGATTTAATGGTTACTGAATAAAATGGTGAGGAGTGCAGCTAAGTAACTGTAAATCAATGGTTGTTGAAAGCGGTTTAGGACGAATGGACCCCATGAATGTCCGAAGCATCGGTTTTTATTGCCGAAGGATTTTTGCAATAGGACATTTGGAACCTTGACGTTTGGATTCACGACGGAATGTGGGATAAAACACGTATATGAACATGGCTCCTGGCATCCCATCAACGCATCACAGTGGTAGCCTATCTGTTCCGTGAAAAATAATCGAAAAACCATACTTGAATCCTCCTGGCTCAAGAAGTCGTTGTTCAAACCGTCATATAGTTCGCAATCGTTTAAGAAGTTCCGCCCGCATGGCCTTGCTCATAGGAATGGCTTTTTTGGCAATGACTACGTGGGTGCCCGCCACTTCGTCTATCTGGGAAAGATTGATGATATAAGACCGATGGATTCTCAGAAAGTGTTTCTGCGGAAGTTTTTCGTCAATATCCTTTAAGGTCATGACCAATAGGTATTCGCGCCCTTGGGTAAAGATGCGGCAATAGTTGCGCTCGGCTTCAATATAAAGAATGTTCTCTATATCGATCTTGAGCATTTTTTCATTGTGGCGTACAAAAATCCGGTCGTTAAGAATAAAATCCTTCGCGAGGCCGGCGTTTTTGGCTTCTCCATTTCCGTTGGATCCGGAATTAGGAGAGCGTTCCAAGGCCACCCGTTCCAACACCAGTTCTATGGCGCGCTGCAGGTCCAATTTTTTAAAAGGCTTGGAAATAAAAGCATACGGATGGGTCTCCTTGGCCTGGTTAAAATGTTCGTCATCGGTATTGGCCGTAAGGTAGATAATCGGGATATCAAAATGCCGCTGTATCTCGTGGGCGGTGGCAATGCCGTCCATTTCGCCTTTCAGCCTGATGTCCAGCAGGATGATGTCTGGCATGTCGGTTTGTACATGGGCCAGCACTTCCTCGCCCCGCGGCAGGATGCCGGTAATCTCGTAACCCAGATCTGAAAGCTGTAGGGAGATGTTGGCCGCGATGACCATTTCATCCTCAACAATCAATATTTTGGTGCGGTTTTCCATCAGGCTACCTTAAAGTTTTTGAAACTGAAAAACACGGAAGTACCGTGGCTGTAGGTTTCAGAAATGGTGCCGTTTAGTTGTTGGGTAAGCAGTTGAATCAATTGTGTGCCAAAGCCTGTACCCTTGGGTTTTGCATCGGCTGTTTTCCCAATGCCGTTGTCTGAAACTTGGAGCAGCAAATCGTCGTCTTTTTGGGCGAGGGAAATTTTTATCTGCCCCGATTCTCCCTTGGGAAAGGCATATTTTAGGGCGTTGGTGAGCAATTCGTTTACGATGAGGCCGATGGGTACCGCGGTGTCAACATCCAGATTAAGGTTGTCCATGGCACATTCAATCTTTACTTTTTCCTCGGCATTAAAGGTGTCTAGTACGCCTTCGCTCAAATTCATGAAATAATCCTTCATCTCGATACTGCCCAGGTTTTCCCCTTGATAGAGTTTTTGGTGGATGATACCCATGCTCTGCACCCGGTTTTGGCTGGCCCGCATGGCCTCCTTGCTGGCCCCGTCTTCCAGTTTGGCCGATTGTAGGGCAATGAGGCTCTTCACCATTTCCAGATTGTTCTTTACGCGGTGGTGTATTTCCTTCAGAAGCAATTCGTTCTGCCTGTTTTTGGCATCGAGTTCGGTATTTAAAACAGCCAGGGCCTTTCTTTTCTTGCGGATATTTTTCAAAGTGAAATACATTCCGAAGAGGATAATGGCCAAAAGTCCGGCAATACCTATGTAAAGCCATTGCGTTTTTCGCTGTTGGGCAATCTTGGCCTCTTGGTTGAGAATTTCCATATCCTTTTGGGCGGTTTCATATTTCACCTGCAGCTCGCTGTCCTTCCGGGCAATGATGGTGTTAAGGTACTCGGTGTGCCCCTGTTCATAGAGCTCGTGATATTTCAGGGCGTTTTTATAATCGCCCAATTCGCTGTAAATATTGGAAACGTGCATGTAGTTTTCCCAAAGGTTTTTGGTATTGCCGATGCGTTTCATGATTTCAATGGCCCGCAGGTTATAGGGTAGGGCCTCGGCGTATTTTTCCTGCAAAATATAGACGTGCCCAATATTTGCGGTGGGCGGCATCATATAGCGTTCCAGTCCAATTTTTTTGGCGCCCTCATAGCAGCGGTTGTAATCCGCAATGGCCTCTTCATACCGCTCCATGTATTTGTAGATATTGCCGCGGCCGTTGTAACAGGCCAAAAGGGGAGGGCCGGTTTCACCCAGTTTTTTATACAAGCCGATGGCAGTGTTCATGCTGGCCAGACTCTTGTCCAGATTGCCCAGAAAAAGCTGGTTTTCGGAAAGCCGGCGGTAGGAGAGGGCAAGGTCTTCCTCATACCCGTATTTTTCCTGTATGGCAATGGCCTTTTTGCAATATTCGGCGCCTTCGGCATAACTGTCTGAATAGTATAGCAGATCGCTTATCTTGGTGTAGCATTGCGCCACGCCCTTTTGGTCGCCCATTTTTTCGAAAAGGGCCAAGGCTTTGTAAAGGGCTTCGGAAGCTTTGTCATACTCTGCGGTACCGCTGTAATTGGTCACCAACAGCAGGTAGGTTTCGGCTAGGGGCCTGTTCATTTCATTTTTCTTAAAAACCGCAATGGCCTTTTGCAAATACACTACGGAAGAATCCAGCACGGTGTGGTCTTCGTGCCATTTTGCCAAACTGATGTAGGCTTCGCCCAAAGTTTCAAAATCTTGGTTTTTTAAGGAAAGCTGTATTGTTTTCTTGAAATCCGTGTATTGCTGAAGGGTGTCCTCGACAACAGGTATGCTTGGCAAAGCAGATGTTTTTAGCGTGTCTTCTTGTGTCTGGGAAGAAGTTTGGGGAAGACTGCTCCACGAAACGCAAGCTAATACTACCAGGAGTAATAGTGGTTTCATTGTTATTGGTTGTTTGTTGCTCCTAAAAGTACGGTTTTTTTTTAAACGAATCGATAGGTCGGGTACATTAAAATGGACAGAAATGCCTAAATATCAATTAATTATAAGAATTTAATATCGGAATTTGTTTCATTGTAAAAACAACTTTCCCCTGAAAAAAATTCAAGGGGAAAGTTGGGCAGATCAATAAGGAAGCAGAAGAAAACTAAGCACGGCCAGCGGAAAGCCTGGCCAACACATAGGCCGAAATAGCCATAACTATATCGCGCACGGCCACATCGGGGTGGTGCCAGGTAAAAATAAGACTGAGGGCGATGAGCAAAAGCCAAATGGATACGATATACGCCCCAATTTGGGTGCGTATGGCCACGATAATTCCCGCAATAATCTCGATCACGCCCACAATTTTCATAAATGTTGCCCCGCTAAATGGAAGCATATCAAGGGTGGCGGGTGCCAAATAAGAATTCCATTCTACCAATACATTGAAGAATTTGTCGAGTCCCGCCACTATGGGTACTATAATAAATACCCATTTTAAAAGGGTTTGGATTTTGTTTATTTCCACGGTGTTAAAAGAAGTTGTCATAATAGAATGAATTTATTGGTTTCCACGGTTTAGATGCCAAGCAGCTTAGGCGGTTACAAAATTTTGTAACTTTAAACTGTTTCTGGCATCAAAAGAAAAAACACCATTATGGAAGCACCCCATCACCAGTCATTTGCAGCGTCCAAACTACCCGATTCTGAAATTGTGGAAAGGGTCTTGGAGGGCGAGAAAGGACTCTTTGAAATTTTATTGCGAAGATACAATCAACGGCTATTTAGAGTGGTGCGAAGTTATATGCGATCTGAGGATGATGCAAAGGATATCATGCAGGATGCCTATGTGAAAGCCTATACCAAGCTGGCCCAATTTAACCACGAAGCTTCGTTTTCTACCTGGCTCATCAGGATTGCCATCAATGAGGCATTGCAACAAATAAGAAAGAAAAAGAGACAAACCATTAATTACGGCAAAACCGAACGTTTGGACAATGTGTTCCATTTACCCGCTACAAACCAAATGAACCCAGAAAAGCAAACCATAACATCTGAAACCCGCCACTTGATAGAGGAGGCGGTAGACAGGCTGCCAGAGAAATATCGCATCATTTTCGTGCTGCACCAAGTAGAAGGTTTATCCAACCCAGAGATTGCGGCCTGCCTCAAATTAAGCGACAGCAACGTAAAGGTGCGTTTGCACCGCGCCAAAAATATGCTGAAGGAAGAGCTTTTTAAAAGCACCAACGATGCCACCATCTTCGAGTTCGGGAATCACAAGTGCGATTTGATGGTTGAAGCCGTTATGGAAAGAATTACAGAACTGTAATGGGGCCGTAAAAAAAGCCGCAGGAGATGATGCGGCTTTTACTACTTTAGGAAAGAAAGATCAATATTTTATCAGTTTAAGGCTGTGCGTTTTGCCACCACTTGTGATGCGGACAAGATATATGCCGTTTGAAAGGGTAGCGGCCGAAAGCCTGGCCTTTTGTTGTTGGTTTTCAAGGTTGGCCAGAAGCTGTCCATTCAAATTATAGAGTTGGATCTTGCCCAGGTTTCCGTGGGGGCTCTCAATTTCAAAGGTTTCAGAAAATTTGTTGTAGAAACCCGAAATCTGATGGTCCAGGGCCTGTGGGCCGTTTGTTCCCAAAAAGACGTTGTCAAACTTGATCATTATCCCACCCGAGCCACAGATTAGGCCCGACCCATCTTCAAAAAACCCAATCTCATACAATTGGTTTTGCCCGTTGCCCACGAATATTTGGCTCCAATTTGTGCCGTTGTCTTCAGAAAAATAGATATCGGTATCAGTACCGCCGGCCAAGATTTGGTCGCCTTTGTATGCCAAGGCATAAAAATGGTGGTAGCCAGTTGCAAAGTCGATCCAGGTGCTGCCTCCGTCGTGGGTGGTTTTGAGCAAGCCGTCTTCCCCGGCTATTACCCCGTTATCGGCATCCTAAAAATGGAGTGGCAGAAAATAATTCTGGATAACTCCTGAATAGATCTGCGTCCACGTATTGCCCCCGTCAGTAGATTTTGCGATACGTTCATCGGCCCCCACGGAATAGAGAGTGGTCTGATTTGCATAACCTACGTTAATTCCCCCTGCATCCATTACATCGGTCGCGGCGGTCCAGGTATCGCCTCCATCTGTTGTGAGGTATATGGCAAAAAAGGGAGCATCATTCAACTGGGCCGAGACAAAGCCAATGTTTTCATCGTAAAAGGAAAGGTTGTTGTAGAGATAAACGTCGGTACCCACGGTCACAGGCGTCCAAGTGGCGCCAGCGTCCTCGGTTTTCATGAATAGGTCGTATCCGGCTACAAAGCCTTTGGTTTCAGTTACAAACTCAATCTTTTCAAAACTTGGCGAAGTACCGCTGGTGGGGTAGATGGTAGTCCAGGATTCGCCACCATCAACGGTTTTTATAATAATTCCTTCCGTATCAAAGGTAAATTTGGAGCCTGCGGCGTATGCTATATCATTCTGTCCTTTGGGAATGGCCAGGTCGTAAAGTATAAAATCGGTTCCGGTAGTTTTGTACTCAAAATTTTGCGCCTGGGAGACAAAAATGGCTCCCAGACAAACCGTAAAAATCAGGATTGATTTTTTAACTGAATGTGTAGAATTTCTCATGGTTTTCATTTAAGGTTTATTTCCAGCAAATATAGATCCTACCCGAACGGCGAGAAAAAATTTTAAGGTTTTGGGTTTCTAATATTCGTGAAATTTAAAAGGTTTTCATAAGATAAATAAAAGAAAAGTCACCGTGGGGAAAATTTGCCGTACCTTCGCCACTTATTAAAACCGTCTTCTTAGTTTTAATGGTTTTTAAAAAGACCGAATTCTAAAAGCGCCGCGATAAACTATCTCCAAGCGCAGCGGTCCACAACTTATATTATTTTATGACATTTAATTCTCTTGGGCTATCCGATGCCCTGCTGAAAGCAATCAGCAAAAAAGGATACGAAACGCCATCGGCAATCCAACAAAAAGCAATTCCTTTAATTCTGGAACGAAAAGATGTACTGGCCTCGGCCCAGACCGGAAGCGGGAAGACCGCTGGTTTTGCCCTGCCCATGCTGCAGATTTTAAATAACGAACCCACATATAGAAAACGCCCCGTGCGCGCACTGATACTTACCCCAACCCGTGAACTCGCCGCCCAAGTACAGGATGAGTTTAAGGATTATAGCGAGTTTACGGACCTTCGCTCCACCGTAATTTTTGGGGGCGTGGGCGCCAACCCACAGATCCGGGCCTTGCGCAATGGCGTGGATATTTTGGTGGCAACGCCGGGAAGACTGCTCGATCTTGAAAACCAAAATGCCCTCTCCCTCTCCAAAGTTGAAATATTGGTTTTGGACGAAGCCGACAGGATGCTCGACATGGGTTTTCTGCGCGATATTAAAAAAATCCTTGCCTTGTTGCCCTCCAAAAGACAAAACCTACTCTTTTCGGCAACCTTTTCAAAAGAAATAAAAAAACTGGCCAATGAGTTCCTGCACCATCCGGCAATGGTGGAAGCCACCCCCGAAAACACCACGGTCGAAAAAATTGACCAAACCGTTTACCGCGTTGACAAGACCCAGAAAAC
>CAYSLM010000029.1:2882-15781 GCA_964431895.1 uncultured Aequorivita sp. | reverse complement strand
AAAAAACGCCAAAAGGTGGTACACCGAAGCCGTGGCCGGAATGCGCGAAACACAAAAAATGCCCCCGATCAAAACAAAAGGAGGAAAAGGAAAGGTAGAAACTAAACTTTCCTTCCCCCTTTAACAATTAAAAGTACAAACGCCCGTCAGGCCTTGGGTGGAATGGGTGAAGGCACTATATTCTCTACGGGCTTTATGCTCTTTAAGTAGGCGAAAATCGCTTTCAGGTCGGTATCGGGCAACTGTGAGATGGTTTGCCAGGGCATGGGCGGCAATATATTTCTGCCTTGCAGATTACCCTTATACTTTCCATGTTTTATGGCGGCAAAGAACTGTTCTTCGGTCCAGCTGCCAATTCCCGTATCGTCCGGGGTTAAATTGGCGGCAAAGGAAGTGCCCCACGGACCGATGCTCGCCGTCAATCCTGGTGAGAACAGCACATAGGCCTTGGCGGTTTCCAGATCATAAGGGGCAAGCGGCTCATTTGCGGGATGGCCCGACAACAACCGGTCCGGATCGAAAATGGGGCCGCGATCGGTCATCTTTTTCGGCGAGTGGCAGTCATGGCAGCCAATGGCAGTGACCAGCATTTCTCCCCGTTCAATGGGAGACTCAACCACTTCCTCGGTTCTGGCCTCGTAAATCTTGGCCGTGGTTTTTTCTTCTTTTCCCGAATTGCAGGCCCCCATGGTCGCACAGAGACCGACAAGCATTAAAAGTTTTTTTTTCATTATTCTTAATATTTGGTTTTTTGAACCTTGAAATTACGAAAAAAGGCTTTTTGAGCTATAATGGCCCTAGTTGTTTTTAACTGATAATTAATGCTTTACATCGACTTTTTTCCTGGAAGGACAAACGTAAGGCCTAATGCCTGGAAAAAGAGGATCAGGATTTGGCATCGGTTGTAGGCAGAAGTTTTTGGAAATAGGAGTGCGTTGAGCTTCAATGGAAAACAATTTAATTCTTTATTTGGCTGCCTAACGATGTTCAAAACACGGTATAAGAAAGTTAGGATTCCTGCCCGAGAGGGAATCCTAACTTGTAGCGTTACTTAAATCAACCTTTTACATCTTCCATAGATGCGCCAAAGTTGATGTGCAAGACATTTCCATTTGGAGTTACCAATGCTGGCACCGATTTAACACCGGCCTTTTCTGCCTCGGCTATTCTTGATTTGTCATTTCCTATGTGAACAACTTCTACATTGTCGGCACCAACTAAATTGATGATGTCATGCTCTGCGCTCACGCATACAGGACACCCCGCATGATAAAAAATTGATTTTCTCATTTTATTATAATTTAAAAGTTAATAAATAAGACAGACAAGTCTGTCTATAAATTTGCAAATTTTTTTATGATATGATTTGCGAACATATCGCTTTTGCCTCTTTGATTGGCCAATCGTTTTGATGCAAATGACTTTCCACTACTGCACTTTCGTACAACAGGTATATACGTTTTGCCGTTTTTGTAATCTCTTCTTGATTACCGCTTTTCAAATTCTTTGCGACCAATGCGCTAATTAATTCGAGGAATTCTTTTTTCTGTTCTTGCAGTTCCTTTCTGATCTTTTGATTGTCCTGTGGTATTTCGGCAACTGTTTTGATGCCCCAGCACCCGTTAAATTCTTTATCCTGAAAGAATTCCTGTAGATAGTCAAACAAGGCCAATATTCGGGGCAAACCTTCCTTCTTCTCTTTGGTAAAGGCTTCAATATCCGTCATAAACGCAGCGTGTTTGAAGTCAAGAAAGGCTATACATATATCATCTTTAGATTTAAAGTGATTATAGAGCGTCGCCTTGGCTATCCCAGACTCCGAAATTATTTCATTAATGCCGGTCGAGTTATAGCCATTTTTATAAAACAGGTTTGACGCCGTTTCAACAATTCTATTTCTTATAAGGGAACTTTTCACATATCAAAGGTAAGGAAAATTTTTAAGAACAGACAAGTCTGTCTAGGTATTTTTGAAATAGGGGTCTTCCGGTTTACCGCCCAGCCATAAAACGAGGAGTTTTGGCGTTACCTTTGGGAAGACAGCTCCCGGCCAATTAAACTGGTTGGCCGGGAGCCTCGCCTCTGGATTGCCTGTTCGCGAACCAAACGTTAACAACAGCCGGTACTGGGTTCGCAACAGGAGGTACCTTCCCGCAGATCGGCCATTTTCATTTTTGGTTTTTCCTGCTTTGTCCCTGGTTTTTCCGCATAGACTGTGATGCTGAAAATTCCGGTTTCCGAAGTGTTGAAGGTTTTCACTTCTTCCGCAGTAAGGTATTTTTCTAGAATATCCTTAGGAATTACAATGGGCTTTTCCTTTTGGATCTGGATATTCCCAAACCCCGCTTCCTGGATAAATTGAAGGTATTCCGATTTTTGGATGGCGCCCGCCACGCAGCCGGCATACATTTCGGCATCTTCCTTTAGCGCCTCGGGCAGCTCGCCCACCAAAACAATGTCTGAAATACTAAAATGGCCTCCTGGCTTCAAAACCCTGAAAATTTCACCGATAACCCTTTGCTTGTTGGGCACGAGGTTCAGAACGCAATTGCTCACAATTACGTCGGCCACATCGTTGTTTACGGGCATGGCGTCAATATCGCCTTCGCGGAATTCCACATTGTTAAAGCCCAGCTTTTCGGCATTGGTACGGGCCTTTTCAACCATGATGGGCGTAAAGTCAATTCCGATGACCTTTCCCTCGGCCCCGGTTTCATGCCTTGCCACAAAGCAGTCGTTACCGGCCCCAGAGCCTAGATCAATTACGGTATCGCCTTTTTTGATCTTGGCAAACTGTGTGGGCAGGCCGCAGCCCAGCCCCAGATCGGCCTCTTCCACATAACCGCTGGTTTCGGAATAGTCGTCCATCATGATATTGTACACCTTGTTTGACGGGGTAGTGGCCCCACAACAGGAGGCGGCATTTTCGGCCTTGCCCTGTTCGGCTATTTTGGCATAGCGGTCTCTTACGATTTGTTTTAAATCTTGTTCGGTTTTCATCTTTTTTGAATTTAATAGTTGTGGTTTGTTTGATTTTTTTCAGCAGCAATTCTCGGTGGCGATATCCTGATCTAGAAATTGGTGCATTATACCTTTCATCGCTGTCCAATTTTCTTCGTCTATACAATAACAAACGCTCGTGCCCTCAATGCTGCCCTTGATCAGGCCGAGGTTTTTCAGCTCCCTTAAATGCTGTGAGATGGTAGGCTGTGCCAAGCCAATTTCTTCCACCAGATCGCCGCAAATGCAAGTGTTTATCTTAAAAAGGTGCTGAAGAATGGCCACCCGAGCAGGATGCCCAAAGACCTTGGCAAAGGCCGCAATCTGGTTTTGTTGTTGGGTAAAAATTTCTGATTTGGTGATGCCCATGGGTTTTTATATTTATTCATTGCAATATTACGATAAAATGGAAAAGTGGAGAAAATATTTTTAATTTTTTTTATAAAAGAATTGAAGTCAACACCATTTTGGGGCAAGGGTAGGTCCCATCGTGGTATGGATTATGGTTTGCGACGTTTTTCGTTTTCACTTCGGCCTTTTATTCAGCGGAGGGAACAGGCCGCGATGCCGAATGGTCAAACTTTCCCTTTTCAGTCTTGATGCGAAGAAGAATATAGCCAATTATTGCAGATAGGGTAGAGCCTATCAAAATCCCGATCTTGGCAGAATCTATATATTCCGGACTATTGTAAAAAGCCAGGCCGGCAATAAAAATGGCCATGGTAAAACCAATGCCCGCCAAAAACGAGACCCCGATTATCTGCTTATCGGTAATATCACTGGGAACCTTAACAAGGCCGAACTTGCGGGCCAAAAAGATGATGGACGTAATCCCGATGCTTTTTCCCAGAATAAGGCATATCATAATATTGATGACCAATGCCGTCTCCAGTTCGGCTGTTCCGTTGATGGCTACCCCCGCATTAGCCAAGGCAAAAACGGGAATGATGACATAGGCCACCCAGTTGTGGAGTTTGTGCTCCAAACGTTGTAGGGGCGAGCTGTATTTATCAGACCAGTCTTCCAGGTCATCGATAAGCTCCAGTTGCTCTGCCGAGAGTAAAGGTTTCTGCAAGACGTTGCTTTCCTTGATATCATCTACAATGCTCTCCAGTTGGTTGGTAAATTCGTGGGTGCTTATCTTTTGTCTTACCGGCACGGCAAAGGCCATCAGCACACCGGCCAGGGTGGGGTGCAAGCCAGCCTTCAAGAAGAGGAGCCAGACAATGAATCCGCTGGCTATGGTAATGTATTCGGAATACAATCCGCGATAGCTCAGCCAATAAATAAGGGCCAAAACCCCGAGTGCCGATCCCAATAGCACCATGTCCAGATTGCTGCTGTAAAAAATGGCTATCACAAGTACCGCCCCCAGGTCGTCAACTATGGCAAAGGCCGTAAGGAATATCTTGAGGCTCAGGGGTACCCGATTGCCCAAGACCTTCAAAATGGCCAATGAAAATGCAATATCGGTAGCCATAGGGATGCCCCAGCCCTTCAAGGTTTCTGGGTTTTGGTTCAAAACAATAAATAATATCACCGGCAAGGCAATGCCCCCCAGCGCGCCAAAAAGTGGAAACATCACCTTCTTGGGCGAGTTGAGCTCCCCGATGAGGAATTCCCGTTTTATCTCAAGACCAATCAGAAAAAAGAAAATGGCCATAAGCCCGTCGTTTACCCAAAGCAGTAGGGGCTTCTTTAGTTCAAAACTATCGGAAACTATCCCCAGTTCAAAATCCCAAAATGATTGGTAGCTTTCGGCAATGGGGGAGTTTGCCCAAACTAAGGCGATAATGGTGGTAGCCAACAACAGTATACCTGTCGAGCTTTGCAGGTTGAAAAATTTCTGGAAAGGGGAAAGTATTTTTTCTCTTATCATATATCTTGATCAGGTTGGCAATATACAAAACAGGCGGAAAAAATAATTACAGCGGGCTCCCTGCCCACGGGTTTTGGCAAAATTTTGTGAATATTTGTCGGAAAGCAGGTTTTTCACCCCGTTTGCGCAGCATAAATCAGTCTGGGCCATGGCTTACTGCCCACTTTTTTTTACCTTTGCAACTCCTAAAAAAGAAGCAAGTATATGTTCGAAAATTTAAGCGAAAAACTCGATAAGGCTTTACACGTTCTAAAAGGGCATGGGAGCATTACCGAGGTAAACGTTGCCGAAACCTTAAAAGAGGTGCGCCGTGCCCTTCTCGATGCCGACGTAAACTACAAGACAGCAAAGGAATTTACCAATTCAGTAAAGGAAAAGGCCCTGGGCCAAAACGTGCTTAGCTCCCTGCAGCCGGGCCAGTTGATGGTCAAATTGGTAAAGGACGAGCTTACCGAATTGATGGGCGGCGAAACGGCGGGCGTCAACCTGAGCGGATCGCCTTCCGTGATCTTGATGTCGGGTCTGCAAGGTAGCGGTAAAACCACCTTTTCGGGCAAACTTGCCAACTTTCTGAAAAAAAAGAAAACCAAGCAGCCTCTTTTGGTTGCCTGCGATGTGTACCGTCCGGCGGCCATCAACCAGCTGCACGTGGTTGGTGAGCAAATAGGGGTAGAGGTTTACAGCGAGCCCGAAAACAAAAATCCCGTACAGATTGCCCAAAACGCCATAGCCCACGCCAAGAAAAATGGCTTTAACGTGGTCATTATCGATACCGCGGGCCGTCTTGCCATCGACGAGGCTATGATGACCGAAATAGCCAATATCCACCAGGCCGTAAACCCACAGGAAACCCTCTTCGTTGTTGATGCCATGACCGGACAGGATGCCGTAAATACCGCTAAGGCGTTTAACGAGAGGCTCGATTTTGAAGGCGTGGTCCTTACCAAATTGGATGGTGATACCCGTGGCGGTGCCGCTATTTCAATTAAGAGCGTGGTTGACAAACCCATAAAATTCATCGGTACCGGCGAGAAGATGGATGCCATAGACGTGTTCCACCCCGCCCGTATGGCCGACCGTATCTTGGGGATGGGCGATGTGGTCTCCTTGGTTGAAAGGGCCCAGGAACAGTACGATGAGGAGGAAGCCCGAAAACTTCAGAAAAAAATTGCCAAAAACCAGTTTGGCTTTGACGATTTCCTCAACCAGATCCAGCAGGTAAAGAAAATGGGCAGCATGAAGGACCTGGTGGGCATGATTCCCGGTGCCGGGAAAGCCCTTAAAAATGTTGATATAGACGATGACGCCTTTAAGGGCATCGAGGCCATCATCCACTCTATGACACCTTCTGAAAGAACCCAGCCCGCCATCATCAAGGGAAGCCGTAAAAAACGCATAGCCCGCGGCAGCGGAACCAGCGTACAACAGGTAAACCAGCTGTTGAAACAATTTGACCAAATGAGCAAAATGATGAAGATGATGCAGGGCGGCGGCGGCAGAAAAATGATGCAGATGATGGGGAAAATGCGGTAATCGGGCCTTTGCGAGGAGCAGATCGGAAAGTCAATTAATTATATGATATACCATCCGTAAGTTTGGTGTGGAAGACCAAGGAATCAAATTGAAAACATACCCCGCCACTACCACTGAAATCTGAAAACATGACAATTCTAGACGGAAAGAAAATAAGCAACGACATCAAGAACGAGATTGCTGCCGAAGTATCAAAAATGAAAGCCAATGGCGAAAAGGTACCCCATCTGGCCGCAATAATAGTGGGCAATGACGGCGCAAGTCTCACTTACGTGGGCAGTAAGGTAAAAGCCTGTGAACGGGTGGGGTTTGAGTCTACCTTGATAAAACTGCCAGACACCACCAGCGAGCTGGAGTTGCTAAAGAAAATAAAGGAGCTGAACGAAGACGATACCATCGATGGTTTTATCGTACAGCTTCCGCTCCCACCGCAAATTGATACCCAAAAAGTGTTGCTCACCGTTGATCCTTCTAAGGATGTAGATGGTTTCCACCCGGAAAACTTCGGCAAAATGGCGCTAGATATGAGTACGTTTATCCCGGCCACCCCATTCGGGATCCTGGAACTGCTTCAACGGTATAATGTCGATACCAAGGGGAAACATACCGTCGTCATCGGTAGGAGCCATATCGTGGGCAGGCCGATGAGCATCCTGATGAGTCGTAAAGGCTGGCCCGGCAACAGTACCGTTACCCTTACCCATAGCAATACCAAAAATATCGCCCAGATTACCACCCAGGCAGATATCATCATTTCTGCCCTTGGCGTACCCAACTTCCTAAAGGCCGAAATGGTAAAGGATGACGCCGTAATAATTGATGTGGGCATCACTAGGGTCGAGGATGAAACCGCCACAAAAGGATATAGGATTACCGGCGATGTTGATTTTGAAAACGTGAGCAAGAAGGCCTCCTTTATCACTCCCGTTCCGGGCGGGGTGGGCCCCATGACCATTGCCATGTTGCTAAAAAACACCCTTTTGGCTAGGGAACAACGCAGAAATAATTAAGGAGCTTGCATCTTTTCTTTAGGAGGACGAAGTGTCTTTCCCGGCAAGACGCCAATCCAGATATTTATGTAGGTCTGTCTCAATCCAGCCCATCCCGATTGACATAACCGCCAGATCGTCAATATAGCCCACTCCGGGAATAAAGTCGGGTACCAAATCAAACGGATTGAACACATAAAGCAGCGCAAAGGCGATGGAGGCAACCGTAAACCAAGGCACGTGCGGGTAGTTTCCATTCTTGAAATCCTTCAGCATGGCAAACATGATTTTTCCCAGTTCAACAAACTTGCGCAGCGGGCTGGCATTGCTCAGTTTTTTTGAGATAGCTTCTTCGTTGTCCATCACTATCTCTATATTGTCTTCGTTGATTTGGGTTACTTTCTCCTCCACATAATCATCGGTTATGTTTTTATCCATCATTGCGATTTTGGAGGGATTCTTTTTTTTATTCTTTCTGAAAAGCATAGCGTCATTTTAATATTGATAAATGTAAGAAATTGCCGGTGCCCTTGGTATTAAAATTTTGTTATATCCTATTTTAAAGGGGCTTCTACAATTCTTCGCCGTGGTTTTCCTTGCCGTATTCCTTTCGGTAAATGCGCACAATGACCAAAAACAGGCTCAAAAGCAAGGGCCCGAAGATGAGCCCGATAAATCCGAAGAGCGGTACGCCCACAATCACCCCTATCAAAGTGATAAGCGGATGTACATTGTCCAGTTTTTTGAGCACGTATAGACGGATTATATTGTCTGTTGATCCTACAATTATAAATCCGTACACCAAGATACCCCACGCCTGAAAAACGTGGCCTGAAGATAAGGTGAGGACAAAAACGGGCAAAATGCCCACCAGCGTGCCCACAAAAGGTATCATACTGCCTATGGTCACAATTACAAACCAAAAGAAGGGGTCTTCAATCCCAAAAATAAGAAAGCCGATTAGCGCCACTATACCCTGGGCCAGGGCTACTAAGGGTATACCGAGCGCATTGCTTCGTACCATGGCGCGAACCTCCTTGCCAATTTCATTCAGGTTTTCACGGTTCATGGGGATGTAATCCCTCAGCGATTCCTTTAGATCGGCACGGTTGGTAAACATATAATAGAGCATAAAATACATAAGCCCTACCGCAATAAAAGCATTGAAGGTGCCACCTGCCAAGCTCTGGAGGTTATGTGAAAGCCAGCCTGTTATGGCACCGCTATCAATCTGCGAATTGAGGTCGTACCCTACCTTATCCTCTAATTCGCCCAATTGTTCCTTTAAGGCGTTAATGACCTCGGCTGAATTCTCGACGGCCTGTCCAATTTTGTTGGAAAGCATCAAAATGGTCCCCGTGATGGGGATGAGAATTCCGAAAAAAGAAAGCGCCATTAAAAAACCGGCCGCTACCGAGGGGTTCCACTTTTTCTTTTTTACCAGCCTGGCCATCCACTTGCGCATGAGCACATAGATGGTAATGGCACCCAGAACGCCGGTGAGGTATGGTAAAAGCTCCCGAAATATGAGGCCGCCAATCAATATGATAAGCAGGATTACAAAAACCTGACGGATAATTTGGGGAGGTATTGACTTGATCATCTTGGAACCGGTTGGGTGTTGTTTTTTTTGAATGCGTTGGACTTTAAAAAGCTCCCTCTTTTATAGAGTAAAATAAAAACGGCATATTTTCAAAATGGAAATTAAGGCTTTTTTTTGGGTTTGCGGTTCGGGCTAAAACTTCTTTTTCCTTTGGGATATTATTCCAAACCTTCAACCCATCTGTTCCTTTTATGGTATTTGCGCTAATGCTTCCCATAAAAATTTTGGAAATAAAACTTCAAAATCACCTTTGGGAATATGACACAGCTTCCGCTGCCCTTCAACACCTCCTTGGGGCTGTATTAACAGTCTTGGCCCTGGTTCCGATGGCTTCAGAACGTATTGGTTCGGGGTGCCTCAATGGTTTCTAAGGGCGTGGATCAACTCCTTCTTGCTCATTTTTGAACGCCCGTCTATGCCCACTTTCTTCGCTTTTTCATAAAGTTCCTTTTTGGTGCGGTCCTCATATTTTTTGGACTTGCCACCCTTCTCACCCGCATCTGAGGTGTTGGCAATACGGGCAGCTTTCTCCTTGCTGTAGCCTTTGTCCCGCAACTCTTCATACTGGTCTTCGTTTTTAATTCTGGAATCTGGCATATTGATTTAATTTTAAATTCATGGAGTCCGTTTTCCTTGGGAAAAGGATGTCCGTAAAAGATTATGTTTGGTCCGTATCTTTTCGGTGCTTTAACAGGCCTATGCCGGCAAAGAAGAAAATTACGCTCAAGATAATAAGGGCCCAAGGATTGATGCCTGGATCCATACTTCCAAAAGCGGCAAATACGCCTACAACTAAGCCAATGCCACCGATAATGGTAAGAAGAAAACCTAAGATTTTAATCATGATTAGCTGGTTTTAAGGGTTAATCTAGACTAAAATTAAGGGAAAAGGTTTGTTCCTAAATAGACCTTAACAAAATCTTTGCAGGCTATTCGGCCCCGGCGGGAGGCACCCAGCCTATCATAAAGTATTTAAATGGAGCGTTGTCGGGAATCTGGCTGGCATCAATTTTCAGATCCATATTGTAACGTAATTCCTCCGGAAGGTTCTTCTTGTCAATGGTCAAATAAACGTCAGAATCTTTGAGGAATACCACTACCGAGCTTATGGTAGTTTCAATATTATCAACAGTATAGTTGGCTTTTACATCCTTAAAGGTGCTCGCCGAGTTCAATCCCTTTTCGGTTTTGTAGCGCGCATCAAAGATCTGGATATTGGTGATGGTGGCGTTGGGGTCGTTCTCATCATCTGGGGAAAGCAAAAGCAGTTTCTTTCCACCTTTTTCATAAACCTCTACTTCTCCCTGGGTTTCGAGGGCATTGGGCGACGAGCTTGTCTTGACCAAACTGTCGTTGGCAAAAATAGAGTCAAGCTGTTTCATCTTCACTTCCTTATTCAGGGGACCGATGGCGCCGTCCTTTATCAGGAAAGGGTCGCTGTCTTTTTTGCATTGTACAAATACCAGTGATAGGGCGGCTACTATTAAGATTGATTTTTTCATTTAGAATATTCGGTTATTGGATTATTTTTATGTAAGGAATTTTTAATATTATTCATCATTACTTTCGAATGGCCTTGCCCAAGATTCCCAAAAGACTTCTTATCACCGTGGGGCTTGAGAGTGCCTTTATCCACGGGTCTACCGTGCTTCTCCTGGACGAACTGGCGCTTCGCGAACTGGTTTTTCTGGCTGCTTCCCTTTCCTTTATGGATTTTTCCCGGGCCGCCTCGCGGTTGGCAATATCTATTTTTTCCAAGAGCATTTCATAAGCACTTCTACGGTCAACCACTTCGTTGTATTTGGGGATCAGTTTTGAGGCTTTCAGCAAATCCTGAAGCTCTCCATCGGTCAACACGTCCATACGGCTCATGGGGGCCCGCAGCATGGTTCTGGCCAGTGGGGTGGGGATGCCTTTTTCGTTAAGGGCGCTCACCAGTGCCTCCCCAATTCCCAAGGAAGTCAACACTTCATCGGTTTTGTAAAAATCAGAAAGCGGGTAATTTTCGGCCGTAAGTTTTATGGCCTTTCTATCCTTGGCCGTAAAGGCCCGCAGGGCGTGCTGTACCTTTAGTCCCAGTTGGCCCAGGACAGCATCTGGCACATCTGTTGGGTTTTGAGTGCAGAAGTAGATCCCCACCCCTTTTGAGCGAATCAATTTAATAATGCTCTCAATCTGGTCCAGCAGGGCATTACTGGCCTGGTTGAAGATAAGATGGGCCTCATCTATAAAAATGACGAGCTCTGGCCTACCACTATCGCCCTGTTCGGGAAAGGTGGCATAAATTTCGGCCAAAAGGCTTAACATAAAGGTTGAAAACAACTTGGGGCGGTCCTGTATGTCCGTTAACCGGATGATGTTGATGTAGCCTCTTCCGTTGCCATCGATACGGAGCAGATCATCGGTGTCAAAAGATTTTTCGCCAAAAAAGAGATCGGCGCCCTGTTGCTCCAGCGCTACCAGCTTTCGCAAAATAGCTCCCGTTGAGGCGGTCGAGATACGGCCGTATTCCGCGGCAAACTCATCCTTGCCCTCCTCGGTGGTGTATTGCAATATTTTTTTGAAATCCTTTAGGTCCAGCAGGGGCATTTTGTGGTCATCGCAATATTTAAAGATCACCGAGACTATCCCCGCCTGCACATCGCTCAAATCGAGGATGCGCGACAACAATACCGGGCCAAACTCGCTCACCGTGGCCCGTAGCCGCACGCCCTCTTGGTCTGAGAGTGAAAGTATTTCGACCGGAAATTTCCTCGGTTCATAGTCAAAACCAATAGCTGCATGCCTTTCATCAATCTTGGCATTGGTGGTGCCCGGCTGGGCCAGACCGCTCAGGTCGCCCTTTATGTCCATTAAAAGAACGGGAATTCCCTTTTCTGAAAGATTTTCGGCTATTATCTGTAGGGTCTTGGTTTTTCCGGTACCGGTGGCGCCAGCTATCAGCCCGTGACGGTTCATGGTCTTTAGTGGAATTTTCACATAGGCATCCTTTACGGTCTTGCCATCTACCATGGCCGCTCCCAGGTTGATAAAATCTCCCTTGGTGGCGTAGCCGGCGTTTATATATTCAAAAAATTCCTTTTGGTCTGCCATGGTACAAAATTTTGCCCAAAAGTAATAAATTATAGCCCACAAAGTTTTTTGGGAAAGGTAAATTCAATTTGCCGATCTATTTTTTTCTGCGGAATTTGCTTCCCAAACGCCACCGTTATCAGCGACAATTCAATTACTTTTGCAGCGATGAAAAAAGAAGTGCAACAATTGGTAGATCAGGGTTTGATGCTCCCGTTGATGGAAGAGTTTTATACCATACAGGGCGAGGGCTTCCACAAAGGTACTGCGGCCTATTTTATAAGGGTAGGCGGCTGCGACGTAGGTTGCCACTGGTGCGATGTAAAGGAAAGCTGGAATGCCGCCCTGCACCCGCCCACGGCTATAGAGTCTATTGTGGAAAATGCCGCCCGCCACTCCAAGACTATTGTAATAACCGGGGGCGAACCGTTAACTTGGGATATGGGCCCCCTTACCCAAATGTTGAAGGACCGCGGCCTGAACACACATATTGAAACCTCGGGTGCCTATACGCTTACCGGCACTTGGGACTGGGTTTGTCTTTCTCCAAAAAAGATAAAGCTTCCTAAAGAAGAAGTTTATAGGGTGGCCGATGAGCTTAAGGTTATTATCTTCAACAAAGACGATTTCCGCTTTGCCGAAGAACAGGCCAAAAAAGTAGGTGAAGATTGTATTCTATACTTACAGCCTGAATGGAGCCGTCGAGAAAAAATGATGCCGCTTATCGTAGATTATGTGATGCAAAACCCTCAATGGAAGGTTTCCCTACAGACCCATAAATATCTAAACATCCCGTAAAGACGCAATGCTTTGCGTCTCCAGT
>CAYSLM010000029.1:0-2782 GCA_964431895.1 uncultured Aequorivita sp. | reverse complement strand
CGCAATGCTTTGCGTCTCCAGTTCAGTGAATCCGTAATACTTTGCGTCTCCAGTGCAGTAAAGTCGCCATGCTTTGCGTCTCTATTGTAGTTTTTTAAACGGAATCTCCACATACTCGTTGTCCCACCCAATGAGCAGGGTAGTGCCTTTGCTGTCGGTCTTAAAGATCATCGATAGCGATTCAATGGGCGCCGCCGCTTGCATACACGGCACTTCCATTCGCGCTACATCCTTTTCTTTTTTATAGCTGAAAGCTCCCCAAACATTGGTGTCGCTGTTAATGATAATGGTCCAGCTATCTTCCTCTGGAATGGTGTAGAGAGTATAGGTTCCGGGGTTTAGTACAGTATTGCCAAATTTTAAAGGCGTATAGATGGTAAGCTCGGTGGCCTCGTTGGCCCCGGTGCGCCATACTTTACCAAATGGCACCAGCTCGCCAAAAATGTCACGGCCCTTTTTCTGCGGCCTGCTGTAAATGACCCGTGCCAATGGCACACTGTTCTTGTCTGCCCGCGCCATGGCAAGGTCCATGGGCGAGGCATCCATTTGCGGAAAACTTTGGGCCCTAATACCCTGGTACGAAATAAGTGAAAGGGCGATAAAAATAAGGGGGAACAATTGCTTCATATTTTAAATGTTTTAAGATAGGTAAATCCAGGCTTCAAGCATAGTTAAGAATATACTATTCCATAAAGATTAATGATTTAGGCTCAAAAGATGCTGGAAACCATCGTATTCAGAACGTTTTTTGTTCAAAAATAGTACACAACAATTTTGCCAAAAGAAGATGGCCATCAAAACTGGATCTACGGAAGGTTTTTTCACACAAATTTGTTAATAACTTCATACTTATAAATAGCGCAAACCCTTAATTTTATTGGGGATTTGGTTATATTTGTTCGTTGCGAAAAAATAGAAAAATCATTCAAATTACTATATGAGCGAAGAACAGAAGAAAGGCGGTTACGGCGCCGATCAAATCCAGGCACTGGAAGGAATGGAGCACGTGCGCATGCGCCCCTCCATGTATATTGGCGACGTAGGCGTTCGCGGGCTGCACCACTTGGTTTATGAGGTGGTAGACAACTCCATTGACGAGGCCATGGGCGGTTATTGCGATACCATAGAAGTATGGATAAACGAAGACAATTCCATCGTCGTAAAGGACAATGGTCGCGGTATCCCGGTTGACATCCACAAAAAGGAAGGCGTTTCCGCCCTACAGGTGGTGATGACAAAAATTGGCGCCGGTGGTAAGTTTGATAAAGATTCCTATAAGGTATCTGGTGGTTTGCACGGCGTTGGGGTATCGGTAGTGAACGCCCTTTCCGAACATTTGACGGCCACGGTACACCGCGATGGAAAAATTTGGCAGCAGGAGTATGAGCGCGGAAAGGCCCTCTACCCAGTAAAATCAATAGGTGAAACCGATTATAGGGGCACCATCGTTACCTTTAAACCGGATCCCGAGATCTTTCACCAGACCTTGGAATATAATTATGATACCTTGGCTAGCAGGCTCAGGGAGCTCTCCTTTCTCAACAAAGGCATTACCATAAGCCTTACCGATAAGCGCGAGACCGATGAGAATGGTGAGTTTGTTTCAGAGACCTTTCACAGTGATGAGGGGCTAAAGGAGTTTATCCGCTTCCTCGATGGCAACCGCGAGCCCATAATTGGAGAGGTGATCTCTATGGAAGGCGAAAAGAACGACATCCCCGTTGAGGTGGCCATGGTTTACAACACTTCCTTTAACGAAAACTTACATTCCTACGTAAACAATATCAATACCCACGAAGGGGGAACCCACCTATCAGGTTTTCGGGCCGGACTTACGCGTACCCTAAAAAAATACGCCGATGCTTCCGGACTGTTGGACAAGCTCAAGTTTGAAATAGCTGGCGATGATTTCCGCGAAGGCCTTACGGCCATAATTTCGGTCAAGGTACAGGAGCCCCAATTTGAGGGGCAAACCAAGACCAAACTGGGCAACCGCGAGGTAACGGCAGCCGTGAGCCAGGCCGTTTCTGAAATGTTGGAAAACTACCTGGAAGAGCATCCCAATGATGCCAAGACCATAGTCCAGAAGGTAATCCTTGCCGCACAGGCCCGGCACGCGGCCCGAAAGGCACGCGAACTGGTGCAGCGCAAAACCGTTATGAGCGGTGGCGGCCTGCCTGGAAAACTATCAGATTGCTCTGAACAGGATCCGGCCAAGTGCGAGGTATTCCTTGTGGAGGGTGATTCGGCGGGAGGTACTGCCAAGCAGGGGCGCGATCGCAACTTTCAGGCCATCCTTCCCTTGCGCGGAAAAATCCTCAATGTGGAAAAGGCCATGAACCACAAGGTCTTTGAAAACGAGGAAATCAGAAATATCTATACCGCCTTGGGCGTGACCATCGGCACCGAGGAAGACAGCAAGGCCCTAAACCTCGACAAACTGCGCTATCACAAGATCGTCATTATGTGTGATGCCGATGTTGACGGCAGCCACATTGCCACCCTTATCCTTACCTTTTTCTTCCGCTATATGCGCGAGTTGATCGAGGCCGGCTGCGTCTATATTGCCACCCCGCCCCTTTACCTCCTTAAAAAAGGCGCGAAAAAGGCTTATGCTTGGAGCGATAGGGAGCGCGACAAGATCAATGAGGAAATGGGAGGCAGCGCCTCTATCCAGCGTTACAAAGGTCTGGGTGAGATGAATGCCGAACAGCTTTGGGACACCACCATGAATCCCGAGTTCCGTACCCTAAGGCAAGTAACCATAGACAATGGCACCGAG
>CAYSLM010000028.1:0-24815 GCA_964431895.1 uncultured Aequorivita sp. | reverse complement strand
GCCCAGGGCAATTGTTTTCTGAAAAATTCCCAAAAAACCGCTCCCACAACATCCTCCCGGGCTAAAGCCCAAGGCAATTGTTTTCTGAAAAATTCCCAAAAAAACTCTTCCACAACACCTCTTTGGGCTAAAGCCAAGGCTATTGTTTGTTATGCCCACACCTCCCGCCTAAAATAAATAGCGCAATAACCATAAAAAAATAGCGCAATATTCTATTTAAAATAGCGCAATTTTAAAAACAAAATAGCGCTATATTTATAAAAATAAAGGCTATATTAGTGGTATATTACCCATTAAAGCAAGACCATTATGGCGATTAAATATAGATTGGTACGAAGAAAAAACCCGCAGGACACCACAGAAACACAGTTCATAATGCAGCACATCTGCAGTGGGGAGGTTACCCTGGAGCAACTGGCAGAGGAAATAAGTAAGGAAAGCGCCTTTTCGCCAGCCGATGTGGTGGGCGTGGTCACCGCCCTTTCCGGACGGTTAAAACAACATTTGGGCCAAGGCAATAGTGTGGACATAGGCGCCCTTGGCAGATATAAGATTGGGTTTAAGGCCAAACCCCTGCAAACCCCTACCGCGCCCACTGCGCCCAGGGCCGAGAAATTCTACATCAACTATCAGCCTTCCGTGTCTATAAAACGATGGCTTGCCACAGGGCTGCCCCTCCAAAAGGAAAAATAATCTATCTTGCCCTCCCGTGGTGGGGCCGCTTACCATTCCTTCCCCTATCATTTTCCCGTGGTTTTTGGCCTAGCGGTGCTGCATCGCTTTCTTTTAACAAAACAATAGCATGCATTAACTAATTTTTTGGTGGGGGGCCCAGTTATATTTGCATTGACAAACCTTTAAAACTTAGTATCATGAAAAAAGTTATTGCACTAACCATGCTTGCGGGAGCTCTTATTGCCACCTCCTGTGTTTCAAAGAAGAAATACGTTGAACTGGAAAAGCAGTATAACGACACCCGTTCTACCCTAGCCAAAACCCAGCTTGAAAAAGAACAGATTGAAGCCAAGTACGCCAAGATTGAAGAGCGCGTGGCCAACTACAACGCCAAGATCCAATCCTTGACAGACACCAACAACAAGCGGCTGCAACAGGTAGAGGGCGTTGTGATTTCTGAAAACGACAAGGAACAGATGCGCCGGGCCCTTGCCAATGTAGACCAAGCAGAACTGGCCCAGGCCAGATCACTCAAGGATTCCATGAACCTGATTGTATCCTACAACCTGAGAAAGAATCTGGAAGACAATCTTGTGGCCGAAGGCGAGGAAGATGATATCGATATCGATATTGACGAAACGGTGGTAATGATTACCATCTCTGACAAGTTGCTGTTCAGGTCGGGCAGCTCAAGGGTAAACCCAAAAGCAGACCCCCTATTGCAGCGCCTGGCACAGGTTATAAACAGCGAGCCTGCCCTAGAAGTCATGGTTGAAGGCCATACGGATAGCCAGACCGTTAAACCTGGAGCCTACATTAAGGATAATTGGGAACTGAGCGTAGACCGTTCTACCGCTGTTATAAGAAAGCTGCAGAACGACTACGGGGTAGATCCGGCCAAGCTCATTGCAGCGGGCCGTAGCAGCTACCACCCCCTTACCGAAAACGATACCAAGGAGGGCCGTGCCACTAACCGCAGGACGCGCATCGTGATATTGCCCAATCTTGATAAATTCTTGGCCCTGCTTTCTGCCAATTAAAATTTAGAAAGTAAACAACTATGGTAAAAGCGGTCGCCCGTTATGCACGGGCGACCGTTTTTTATTGCGTGAAACCTACTATTTGGAGGGCGGCATTGCGGGCCTGATCTCTATCTTGCTCGGTAGGGTGCGCGGTGGCATCTTAAGCAGATCTACCACGAGCTTGCCTATATCTTCTATCTGTATTTTCCAGGCGTCGTCTGCACTGGGCTCATTTCCGTTGAAATAAGTAGCGACCGAGCCGGGCATAATGGTGCTTACCTTTACCCCATGATGGCGCAGATCGAGCATGGCGGCCTGGGTAAAGCCCGTTAAACCGAATTTGCTGGCGTTATAGGCACTACCGCCCTTAAAGAAATTGGTGCCGGCCAAACTGGATATGGTTATAAAATAGCCTCTGTTTCTTTTAAGTTGGTCCACGGTAGCCTTGAGGGTATAGAAGGGGCCGGTAAGGTTGGTATCTATGGTTTGCTGCCATTGTTCAATCGTGAGGTCTTCTACCGTACCATAATGTCCCACCCCCGCGTTGGCAATCACAATATCTATGGCCCCAAATTCCTCAAGGGTGGCGGCCGCGGCTTTTTGCTGGCTTTCATAACTGCGCACATCGGCCTCCAGGCCTAGGGCCCGTGCCCTATCGTTTCCATGGGCATTAAGCTTTTTGGCAGCCTCCACGGCCGTTGCTTTTGTTCTTCCGGTCAGGGCCACGTTAATGCCCTCTTTCAATAATGCTTCTGCAATGCCGTAACCAATTCCCTTGGTGCCGCCGGTAACCATTGCGGTCTTGTTTCCTAAATTTTTCATCGTATGTCGTTTTTCCCAAAGTTACAAATAGCCAATACGAATGTTATTAAATTCTGCTTAAATTTGAAGGATGAACTCATTTCACGGCTTCCTTTTCGCATTATTGTTTTCCAATTTGTATTCTGAAGGAAATGCGCAGCAACCGCTGGTCAACCTAAAGGATCTTTCTACCGAATTTGTTTACGAGATACGCTACGCCACCCCAAACAACTTTATTGGCGAAACGCTCTATGACTGCGCCGAATGCTTGCTTCGTCCCGAAGTTGCCCAGGCCCTGTTGGAGGCAAACCAATATTTCTGTGAAAAGGGGTACCGCATAAAAATATACGATTGCTACCGCCCGCTAGACGTGCAGAAGAAGATGTGGGCCAAGGTGCCCCGCCCAACCTATGTGGGCAACCCGTACGGCAATGGCTCGGTGCACAACAAGGGGGGCGCGGTAGACTTGACCCTGGAAACCCTGGAAGGCTGTTATGTGGAAATGGGCAGCGATTACGATTACTTTGGAAAGGAAGCCCATATTGACAATTATAATTTTTCAGAAGAAATACTCGCCCACCGCAAACTGCTTTTTGAAGGCATGCGAAAGTTTGGCTTTAACACCATCCGTACCGAATGGTGGCACTTCAGCTACAAGCGCAACTCGAGCTACAAAACCCTGAACCTTCCCTTGCCCTGCGATTGATTTATTGTTGCGATAAAGGCACGCTATCCATTTTTTTTCTTCCCCCGCACTGCGTTTCCTCTGTTTCCCATCAAACCGCGAAGACGGACGAGCGTAGCCTTATTTTTATTATTCCAAAAAAATGTATTGGCGATATCCTTCGGCCCTGCAATCATAAATCTTTCTCGCTGGTACGGGAAAAAGTTTGTTGGTAATGATGACTTTTTTTCCAATGCTTCGATATAGGGTTGAAAGGCGGTAATGAGTTGCAACCGCACCGGCCTTTTCACCATTTATTCTAACCATTTAAACCAAATACAATGAAAGAGCAAGACATTTCGCTATTGATTCGGCACATTGCGGGTTCCAAAAAAGGACAGGTTGAAAAATTTTCGGCAAAAAAAACCTCTGAGGTCCGCATAGGCCGCGGGTTGGACAACAACGTAAGTTACGACCCCGTAAAGGAAGACACCATAAGCCGCGACCATTGCCGAATAATCCAGGACAGCACCGATCCAGAACGTTTCTTTATTTACGACAGTGATAGTAAAAATGGCACCTTCGTTAATGACAAACGCACAACCGGCAGGACCGAGCTTTTTTCCGGCGACATCGTAAAACTGGGCAAGGAAGGCCCTTCTTTTGAATTTGATCTCGACCCGCGCCCAAAGTCGCATATCAAAAAGACCCGTATCATTGATCCGGCCGTAGCAAAGGAAACCAAGATGCATACGGCCGCTACCTCTTCACAAAATACCACTTCCGAAAAAGCAAAACCCGCAAAGGAAGGTATTGGCAAAAACACCATGCAGCACATGATCCGCGAGTCGGAAAAGAAAAGCAAAACAGGCCTGGTCATTACCTTAATTGCCGTTTTGCTGCTGGTGTCAACGGGCGGTTATTTGTTGTATAAAAATCAAAAAGTAAAGGAAATCGTTCATGTGAAGGAACCCAAAACCACTTTTACCCCCACCGAAATAGCCAAAGCCAACAGCGACAAAGTTGTTTATATAGAAATGGCCTGGAAACTTACAAGCACCGCTTCCAGCGAGGAAATGTACCACGTATATTACCCTATTGTGAAGAACCAGAGAATCGAAGGATATCGGGCAGCCTATTTTCAGGATGACCAAGGTAAAATTGTGCCCTTGTTGGTAACTAAAGGCGATTATCTAAAGGCGCTCGGCAATGCACAGGGCATAGAGCTCGACCTCATAGCCAGTGCTGGCAGCGGCAGTGGCTTTGTGGTGGATGAGCGAGGTTTTATTGCCACCAATAGACACGTGGCCTCCAACTGGCTCACCAGTTTTCACTTTCAGGATTATGCTTTTCCAGGTGTGCTGGTTGGGCCCGATAAATCCGGACAATTCGCGCCCAGGTGGGACCAGCCCGTTACCCAACAGATGGTGGGCGAATGGGTTCCGGGAAACGACAGGCGATACACCGGTGTAAATACCTATCTCGACGTAACCTTTGCCAATAATGAACAAAGAACCCCCGCAAAGATTGTTCGAATTTCCTCTACCCACGATATTGCAATGATTAAGATCGACCTGCCCGAGTCGCTGCCAAAAGTAGAACTCTATGACAGTTATGATGAAATCCAGCCCGGCGATCCCGCCATCGTTATGGGCTATCCGGGCATCGCGCCGGTACAGTTGGTGCTAAAACAGTCGCAGGATGTATTCAATACCAATCCCAATATTACGTCGGTGCCCGTTCCCACCGTGAGCAACGGCAATGTGGGGCGAATGGTTCGTGGTTCTGAAAAAAGCAACAAGATCGACGGGTATAAATCTACTTTTGGCGACTATTACCAACTTACCATCAATTCTACCGGCGGCGGAAACAGCGGTGGGCCCATGTTTGATGAAAAGGGCCGCGTAGTGGGCGTATATAGCGCCGGCAAATGGGAGCCGGGCACCTCGATTAGTTTTGCTGTTCCTATTAAATATGTAATGGAGCTCATGGGGCGCCAGCAAGTAATAAAGTAAGGGGAAGTTTTTCCAAAGTGTAGTTTTTTTAGATGGTTGCCGTCATATTCCACCTGTTTTGAAAACATTGCAGGTGGAAGACGGCAGCTCATAAAATGATATATATGAAGTTTTTATTTTCGAAGAAAAAAGAAAAGGCTCCCGCAGCAAATAAGGCCCGTCAAAACGCAAATGTAAATTCCTGTGTCGTCCACGCTATTTCTGAAACGGGCCCGGTACGCGACCACAACGAAGATTCCATTGCTTTTTCCTACCCTCAAAACGACAAACAAAACCTGATTGCCGTGATAGCAGACGGAATGGGCGGCCACAATGCGGGCGAGGTGGCCAGTAAGATGGCCTGCGACCTGTTGCTTAACTACTGTTTGGAAAATTGGGAGCGGCAGCCACCGCAATCCCTACTTGAACAAGCACTACTGGAAGCACACCAAACCATTGTCGATTCGGGTAATGCCAATCCCGAGCAAAAAGGAATGGGCACTACCGCCACGGCAGTAATAATCCAGCAGAATACTTGCTATTTAGGCCACATTGGCGACAGTCGCGCTTATTTACTACGTGATGGTATCATGAAACAGCTTAGTATAGACCATACCTTGGTCAATCAAATGTTTGAAAGTGGCGAGATTTCCGAAGAGGAACGCGATAACCACCCCATGAAAAATGTTCTGTTGCAAGCCTTGGGTACCACGCCCACTATACATCCCCAGGTTCCGGCAGACGGATGGAGGTTGAACGAAGGCGATCGCCTGTTGCTCTGTTCCGATGGTGTGTACGATGTACTCAGCGAGGAAAATATCAAGGACTTGCTATTGATGAAGCAGCCCCAATTTGTGTTGGAATGCCTCGGTTCAATAGTTACGCACCGTCACGTTTCCGACAACTTCTCGGCCTTGCTTATAGACATTTCCCGGAACGCACAATCAATTCCGTCAATGACAAAAGAACAAAATGCAGTATTATGAGCGTTTTAGGCAGTCAATATGAAATAATCCAAAAGCTGGGCGAAGGCGGCATGGGGATAGTCTATCTGGCAAAAGACACTATGATCCAGCGCTTGGTGGCCATAAAGCAACTCCATCGCAGTTCAGGTTCGGGGGAAGAAAGTTTGGGAGAACGCTTTCAGGCAGAGGCCCTTGCCCTGGCCAAACTGAACCACCCAAATATTACCCATCTTTATTCCTTCATCCCAAAAGAAGATACCTACTGGATGATTATGGAATATGTTGAGGGAAAGACACTCGAAGACTGGCTCCAGGTGCATAAAAAAATCACCCACCCACTCGCTGCCAGCATTGCGGTGCAAATACTCGATGGCCTCGGGCACGCCCACCGTAAAGGAATCATACATCGCGATATAAAACCGGCCAATGTGATGATCAATGAAGAAGGTGAGGTAAAGATTATGGACTTCGGCATTGCCAGAATGCGAAACGCCCAGCGTATTACGCGCCACGGCAAATCGGTAGGGACTTTGGAATATATGGCGCCCGAGCAGATCCAGGGCCATGAGGGTGATGAGCGAACCGATGTTTATGCGGTAGGCAACATCCTGTACGAAATGCTCTGTGGCACCACCCCTTTTCAAAGCGACACCGATTATAGGTTGATGAAGGACAAACTGGAGAAACAGCCGGAATCTATTTTACGCGAGAACCCCTCAGTTCCGGTTTCCCTGGAAAAGATAGTCTTCAAGGCCCTTCAACGTAACCCAAACAAAAGATATGGCTCTGCACAAAAAATGAAACTTGCCATTGAAAAATGCCTGGATGGAGCCCTGCTCGATGAGTCTACGCTCTCTGAAGTACTTCGGGCATCACAGGTTTTTACGGTGCCGGAAAAAGAAAATGAAATAATTTCTGTGGGCAAAATCCTGGCGCGGGCAAAATCAATCTCGGGAAAATTTAAGGTTCCCGCTTTGGGAAGCCTCAAGATTCCCCCATTGGGAAAATTCTTGCTTTCCACAGACAGCAAAATCAATAGACCATTGCTTATTTTGGGCGCCTCCGTGCTGTTGTGCGCCATCCTGTTGCTCTGGAGCGGAGGGGCAGACCCCAGCAAGGCCGAAGAAATAACAAGTGGCCCGGCTGCAATTTCCTGGACAGAACCCGTGGAAGAGCCACCGCAGGACAGAGTGCAGCAAATCCCTGGCAGCTTGGATGAAACTCCCAGTGAAATGTACCAACGTATTTCTGGAAATAAAACGGAGAAAACAAAGACCGAAGCAAGAAACAGTCGCGAGAAAAAACACACACCCGAACAAACGTTACGCAAACCCACAAATACTGCGCAGAAACAAATCTCGAAGTCAACGAACACGACAAAAGATGCCAATACATCCAAACGGAATAAGGTCAAAAACGAGCCCGATGAAAAGGATAAAAAACAAAGAGTTGAACACCCGCCTGCCGACGTACCCGCGGGAAAAATGGTCAAAGTGACCTTACAGGAAGATCTCAGTTCTGAAGAAAAGGAACGCGACGGAAAACAAATCAGGCTCACCATGAATGAAGACGTGGTTTCAGACAATAGGGTGATCATCCGCAAAGGTGCCCCAGTCACGGGAAAAATCGTAGACTGCGTACCCTCAAACGACAGAAAGAAGGCCTTGATTGGTTTTGTGATCCTGTGGGTAGAGGCCGTTGATGGAAGCAGGGTCAAATTAAAATCCAGTCGGTTTCGTTTATACGCCGATACGCCGGGAACCCCCATCCGCTATCGTTCCGGCGAAACTTTTGAAGCAAAGCTCAGGCGCGGTAGGGTACACTAGCAAAATATTTCTGCATAGCGTGGTATTACTCGGTATTCGCTTTAGGAAATTCAGGGTTATTCCTAAATTTAATTGGAATGGCATCTTCCGTACCGTAGATTTTTAGTTCCTTGATATCTGCTGGCAGATTGAAGCCTTTCTCAAATAGTGCTTCCTTGGTCTGCTTGATGATCATACCGCGCAACACCCGCGAGGCCCGGCGGTAATCAATGGTATGTACCCAAAAATATACCTTGAGGTTTACGGTACTGGCGGCCAATTCGTCTTCGATGACAAAGTTTTCGTGCTCGGGATCACGCACCAGTTCATCGTTGGCATCCAGGATTTGCTGAATTACCTGTTTGGCTGCTTCAATATCGTCTTCGTACCCAATACCTACCGTAAATTCCACCCGGTAGAAACCATCGGCGGTGTAATTTTCCACGGGTTTGGTAAGCACATCGCTATTGGGAATATAGATATCGCGGCCGTCAAAGGTCTTTATATGCGAGTACCGAAAATTCAACTGTTTTACCCTTCCGAAGATATCGTCGATCTTAATGGTATCGTTAATATTGAACGGCCTGTTGAAGGCCAAGATAATTCCGGCCAAAAAGTTTTTTCCAATATCTTGAAATGCAAAGCCCAAAATAATGGCACCGCCACCCACCGCCGTGAGAAGGCCTGTAGCTATTCCGTCTAGCCCGGCCACTTGCAGGGCCAGCATGATGGCAATGATAATTAGGATTATCTTCACTGCCTGTGCCAGAAACCGCGACATCAACGGGTCCTCAGACTTTTGTTGGAAGCGCCTTTTGTAGAAGTTGGTAATGAGCTGTGCCAACAGTACCCCCAAGATCACCACCAGAATAGCCAGCGCGATACGCGGAAGTATTTTTAGAAATTGCTCATAATATCTTTCAAGACTTTCCTGAATGGTCTCGGCGGGCGATTGAAGAAGTGGCAGCATAATTTTTTCTTTTAAAGATAGATATTTTCCACAAAAAGAGGTATTCATTAAAGTACTCATAAAATTTAGCCAAGCAAGTTGCAACATGTATCTTTGCAAAAAATTTGAGACAGTGGAACTATCGATAAAGACCTTTAGACTAATAAGTACATTGGAAGCCATTTCATTCCTGGTACTTTTGGGTATTGCCATGCCCTTAAAATATATCTGGCACATGCCGGAAATGGTACAGATTGTGGGGATGGCTCACGGCATCCTGTTTGTGCTGTATGTGGGCGGGGCCATGTATATGTACAAAAAACTAAACTGGACCATGGGCCAACTTTTTGTTGTCGTGCTCTGTTCGGTACTGCCCTTTGGGCCATTTTACGTAGAGCGGAAATATCTGCCTTCCGCATGATATAGTTGGCCGCAAATTCGATTTGATATGACTCTTTCAAGTTTCTTTATGGATACCGAAACGCTTCAAAAATACAGTTGCCTGCTCCATGACTACCTTCTCAACGAAGGTATGGCGCCCAATTGGGCTTATTTCCTGAACGTTGCCGTAAACTGTGTGATTGCGTTTGTAGTGGTATTCATCATAGACCGGCTATTGCGCAGGTTTATAATTACAGCGGTCAAGGCCTTCAGCAACAAGACCAAGTCTACCTTCGATGATTATTTGGTGAGCAGCCGCTTTCCCAATTATATCGCACATCTGCTTCCGTTATGGCTGGTCTGGTACCTCATTCCCATCATATTTGTGGAATCGCCATTTATGACAGATGTCCTCCAAGTGCTGGCGCAGGTGTACCTCATTGTGCTCGGCGTACTGATGTTCAGGAGTATCTTGCGCAGCCTTCGCAGGTTTTTGGGCGAAAACGAGCGTTACCACGACAAGCCCATGGAGAGCTACGTACAGGTGCTGATGATATTTGCCTGGGGCGTTGGCATTTTTTGGATCATCCAACTGCTCACGGGTTATTCCATAATTACCCTGACTACCTTGGGGGCGGCCTCTGCGGTTATTCTGCTCATCTTTAAGGATACCATCCTGGGGTTTGTGGCAAGCATTCAGGTTTCGGTCAATGATATTGTACGTATTGGCGACTGGATAACCTTTAGCAAATTTGGCGCAGACGGCTTTGTGACCGAAATAAACCTGGCTACCGTGCGCGTGCAGAACTGGGACAACACCTATACTACCATTCCCACCTACAGCCTCATAGCCGACTCCTTCCAAAACTGGCGCGGTATGCAGGAAAGCGGAGGGCGCCGTATAAAACGGGCTATCTACATCAAGCAATCTACCATCAAGCTCCTTACCGATGAAGATATAGAAAGGCTAAAGAAAATTGAACTGATAAAACCCTATCTCGAGCATCGCCAGCGCGATATAGACCGTTTTAACTCTTCAAAGAATATCGACAAAACAGTGCAGATAAACGGCCGGAACCAGACCAACCTCGGGGTGTTCCGTTACTATATCAATGCCTACTTAAACGAAAACTCGGCCATCAACAAAGATTTGGCACTCATGGTACGCCATTTGGAGCCTACCGATAAGGGGCTTCCTCTTGAAATCTATTGCTTCAGCAAGGACAAGCGTTGGGTAAACTATGAACACATTCAGGCAGATATCTTTGACCACGTATTGGCAGCCATCTCCTATTTTGACTTGGAGGTTTTTGAATTGCCCACCGGAAAGGACCTACGTGCCCTGGCCTAAATTATTTTGCCAACCGATCCTTTACGTATTCAAGTTCGGTCTTGCCGTGTGGTTGTGGCTTTCCTTCTTCATCCAGACTGACCATGATAATTTTATCAATACTGATGATTACCTCCCGTGTCATTTTGTTCCGTACTTCGCAGGCAAGGGTTAGTGATGTTCGGCCAAAATTTGTTACCTCCAGCCCTATTTCAATAATATCACCTTTTTTTGCTGAGCTTCTAAAGTTTATCTCGCTCATAAATTTTGTAACGGTTCTGGGGTTTTCCAGTTGGATGATGGCATAGAGCGCGGCTTCCTCGTCTATCCATTCCAAAAGGCGGCCGCCAAAAAGCGTTCCGTTCGGGTTTAGGTCTTCGGGCTTTATCCATTTTCGGGTGTGAAAGTTCATGAAGTGGGTTTTGTGCAAGAAAGTTTAATATGGCTAGCGCATAACCGTCTTTCCGGCTATCATAATCAGGGCAAAAATAATCCTTTGCACCGACTTGAAAAAAGTAAAGACCGATAACTTTTCATATGGTTGTAAATCTTATATTTACCGAAACCAAAAAAATTAACTTATGAGAATGAGCAAAACACTAACCATCCTGCTTTTCCTGATCGCTGCCGTCCCTATGGCAGCACAGACAGCAGATGAAATTATAGACAACTATCTCGAAAATACGGGAGGAAAAGCTGCCTGGGAAAACCTAGAAGGCGTTAAGATGGCGGCAACCGCCAACGCCCAAGGAATGCAGATCCCCGTAGAAATTTACCAGGCCAAGGACGGCAGACAATTGGTTAAGATAAACTTTCAGGGCCAGGAAATCACCGAACTGGCCTTTGATGGCGCGACACTTTGGACTACCAATTTCATGACCCTGCAGCCAGAAAAAAGTGATGCCGAAACTACAGAGAATATGAAAACGCAGATGGAAGATTTTCCATCACCCTTTCTCAACTATAAAGACAAGGGATTTGCCGTAGAATATATGGGGAAGGAAACCAAAGAAGGCACAGAGACATTTAAGGTGAAGCTTACCCAAAAGCCCATAACCGTGAACGGCGCAGAAGTACCCAACATAAGCTATTACTATTTTGACACCGAAAAATATGTGCCCATCATCGTGGAGAGCGCGATCAAACAGGGCCCGATGAAAGGCCACACGAACGTGACCACCATGAGCGATTACCAGGAAGTGGATGGGCTGTATTTTCCATTTTCCCTCTCCATGACCGGGCAAAGCATACAGTTGAAAGAAATTACCCTAAACCCCGAGATAGACCCGGCCATGTTTGTATATCCTGTAAGCGAGCCTGCTCCCGAGCAGAAGGAATAAATTGCTAATTATAAAGATCCCCGCCCACACGGGGATTTTTTCTTTTTTGACAACAACCCTGGGCGGATAAAGAATTTGTTTCCTGTTTCTTTCCAGCCCAGTCATTGCAAGCCATTGCTCAACTAAGCGCATCCTTACAATCGGTAGGGTGCATTGGTCCAAGATTAACGTATCTTTAAACTTCCCCCCCGTTTAAAACGGTTACTTTTGTTTGAAAGACACATTGCAACCTATGCCAGCCCATTCCATTCCGTATCAAAAAACCGGGTATTTCTCTAAATTGATCTGTGATTACCTCGATGAGAAACCCGAGCTCCGGCCCTTTTACCACAGGTTTCCTAAATTGAAGCATTTTCGGCCCCAATTCGAGGAAAAACGCAGCCAGCTCAGCCAATCGCAACGGCGTGCCTTGGCCAAGCGCATCATGTACCAATACGGTTACAACAAACTGTCGCAAACCACCCTCAGCAATATAGACCTGCTCTACGAGCCCGATACCTTTACCGTCACCACGGGGCACCAGCTCAACCTGTTTACGGGGCCGCTATATTTTCTGTACAAGATTTTTTCTGCCATAAACCTCACCGAAAGGCTCAATAGGGAATATCCCAAGCACTATTTCGTGCCGGTGTACTGGATGGCTACGGAAGACCACGATTTTGACGAGATCAATTACTTCAACCTCTTCGGAAACAAATTGGAATGGCAACGCGATGCCGCAGGGGCCGTGGGCCGCCTCTCTACCAAAGGATTGGCCGAGGTAAAAAAAGCCTTGCAGAAAAAATTGGGCCCGGGCAAAAATGCCGAAACCCTCGTTTCCTATTTTGCCGAAGCCTACCAAAACAACGACAATCTGGCCGATGCCACCCGCCAACTGGCCAACACCCTCTTCTGGGAATACGGCTTAGTAATTGTGGACGGCGACGACCCCGAACTGAAAAAATGCTTTCTCCCCTACGCCGAAAAAGAACTTACCGACAACCTCAGCTATAAAAAAGTATCGGAAACCACGAAAAAGCTCACCGCTCTCGGCTACCCCGAACAGGTACATCCACGCGAGATAAATTTATTTTATTTGAAAGAAAATCTTCGCGAGCGGATCATTGAAAAGGACGGCAAGTTTTTCATAAACGAAACCGATCTTGTTTTCACCAAAGAGGAAATCATCCACGAGCTTCACGAGCATCCCGAGCGGTTTTCACCCAATGCCCTATTGCGGCCGCTATATCAGGAAGTCATCCTGCCCAACCTCTGTTACATTGGCGGCGGGGGCGAATTGGCCTATTGGTTTCAGCTGAAGGATTATTTTAATGAAGTGGAAGTGCCCTTCCCTATTTTATTGCTTCGGAATTCAGTTTTGCTCGTCCCCGATGCCCTTTCGGAAAAACTGAAAAAATTAAAAACCGATGTGGAAGAGCTATTTCTTCCGCAACACGAGCTGGTGACCCGCCACACTTATAAAATCTCAGAAATCGATATCGATTTTTCACGACAGAAAGAATTCCTAAAACAGCAATTTAAGGACCTCTATACCCTGGCAGAACAGACCGATGTTACCTTTCTCGGGGCCGTGGGCGCCCAGGAAAAAAAACAGCTCAACGGCCTGGAAAAACTTGAAAAACGGCTGCAGAAAGCCCAAAAACGCAAACACGCCGAAGAGCTGGACCGCCTGAAAAACCTGCAAAACCAACTCTTTCCCAACCAAAGCCTACAGGAACGCCAATTGAATTTTGCCGAATTCTACCTGGCACACGGCCAAGGTTTGCTCGATTTGTTAAAGGAAAATCTGGAGCCGCTGGAAGGTAAGTTCACTATTTTAGAAGTGTAATAAAAATCAAGCCCAGATGTAGGAACCTTCAAAAACCAAAGATTTAAACCTGTATTTCCAAGTTTTAAAAACTTGTTTAAAACCCTTTAAAAAATTCAACACAACCTTTTAGCCAACTTATATATTTAAAGTATTTTTGCCTATGCAAAACAACGTCCTCATTTTAGATTTTGGTTCGCAGTACACCCAACTCATCGCCAGGCGCGTGCGGGAACTCAACATTTACTGCGAAATTCACCCTTACCACCACATTCCGGAAAACCTTGATCCTTTTAAGGCCGTTATCCTTTCGGGCAGCCCCTTTAGCGTGCGTGCCGAGGATGCGCCCCACCCCGACCTATCAAAAATCCGTGGCCGCAAACCCCTGTTGGCAGTTTGTTATGGGGCCCAGTATTTGGCCCACTTTAACGGCGGCAGTGTAGAACCTTCCAACATCAGGGAATACGGCCGGGCAAAACTTTCCATGATAAAATCGGGCGAGGAATTCTTTAAAGACATTCCCGAAAACACCAACGTATGGATGAGCCATAGTGATACCATCGCCCAACTTCCTGAAAATGGGGTGCGTTTGGCCAGCACTACCGATGTTTTAAATGCCGCTTACCGCATTGAAGGCGAAGATACCTATGCCATCCAGTTTCATCCCGAAGTGTACCACACCACCCACGGCAAGCAACTGCTTGAAAATTTTCTGGTAAACATTGCGGGAGTAGCCCAAGACTGGACCCCGGCTGCCTTTGTGGAAACCACGGTAGAAACCTTAAAGGAACAAATAGGCAACGGCAAGGTGGTCCTCGGCTTGAGTGGCGGGGTTGACAGTACCGTGGCCGCCATTCTGCTCAACAAGGCCATAGGCAAAAACCTGTATTGCATCTTTGTAAACAACGGGCTGCTGCGCAAAAACGAATTTGAAAGCGTACTCCACCAATACAAGGATATGGGGCTGAACGTAAAGGGCGTTGATGCCTCCGAGCGTTTTTTGGAAGCCTTAAAAAATGAAATTGATCCCGAACGCAAACGAAAGGCCATAGGAAAAGCCTTTATCGAGGTTTTTGACGATGAGGCCCACCAACTCACCGATGTGGACTGGCTGGCACAGGGCACCATTTATCCCGACGTGATTGAAAGTGTTTCGGTAAACGGGCCATCGGTTACCATAAAAAGCCACCACAACGTGGGCGGGCTACCCGATTTTATGAAATTGAAAATTGTGGAACCCTTGCGCATGCTCTTTAAAGATGAAGTGCGAAGGGTGGGCAAGGAGATGGGCATAGACCCCGAACTATTGGGCAGGCACCCCTTCCCCGGCCCTGGCTTGGCCATCCGGATTTTGGGGGAGATCACTGCCGAAAAAGTGCGTATCTTACAGGAAGTTGATGCCATCTTTATCAACGGCCTAAAAAAATGGGACCTGTACGACAAGGTGTGGCAGGCCGGCGCCATCTTGCTGCCCATCAACAGTGTGGGCGTGATGGGCGACGAACGTACCTACGAAAAAGTAGTGGCCTTGCGCGCGGTGGAATCAACCGACGGGATGACCGCAGATTGGGTAAATTTGCCCTATGAATTTTTACAGGAAACCAGTAACTATATAATAAACCGGGTGAAAGGCGTTAATAGGGTAGTCTATGACATCAGCTCAAAGCCGCCGGCAACCATCGAGTGGGAATAAAATCTATAGACTATGTTCGGCAAAATAAAAAATAAGATTATACCTATGTTGAAATGTTTGATCTACGTTTCCGTTACCGTACTGTTTATGGCAAGTTGCGGCTCTGCGGCACAACAGCAGTACAGAAGCCATTCCGTGCAGAGCGGGGAAACGGTCTATAGTATTGCCAAGGACTACAATATTTCAGAAGAAACCCTTTACAATCTCAACCCTGGTGCCCGAAATGGCCTTAAGGTAAACAGCGTGCTCATCGTGCCGTCCAACGGTGCCATTACTTCCGGTACCAACAAGAACAATTACCGCAGCCATAAGGTAAAAAGAAAGGAAACCCTCTACGGCATTGCCCAAGAGTATAACGTGAGCGTTGACGATATCAAAAAACTGAACAAAGAACTCTACTCCCGCGGCCTTCGTAAGGGAGAGCGTATTTTGATTCCCGCCCAAACCATCGACGGAAAACACGAGGACAAAGACCATTCGCTTCCCCCCGGGACGCAGCGATATACGGTGAAACCCAAGGAAACCAAGTTTGGCATTGCCAGAAAATTCGGGATTTCCTTGGCCGAACTGCAAGACCTCAACCCCCAACTCGACGAGCTTCAAATAGGGGCCGTCATCATTGTTCCCGATAAAAGCGTTGTGGAAAATGCCGAAATCGACGAGGACAATTTTCAATATTACGAAGTAAAGCCCAAGGAAGGCTTTTATAGATTGAAGGTAAAGTTTGGCCTTTCCGAAGAAGAAATCATCGCTCTCAATCCATACGCAAAGGAAGGACTTAAGGAAGGAATGATCCTAAAATTGCCAAAAGACAACTCCCTACTGGCACCAGACGCCATAACCCAAATAGATCTGGAAGAAAAAATACGCAACAAAAGGATGAAAACCGTGGCCCTGCTCCTGCCTTTCCGGCTTATGCGCAGTGCCAATGATTCCGTGAGCACCAATGAGGAGCTGATAAAGAGAGACCCCACCCTTCGCGTGGCCCTCGATTTTTACAGCGGTGCGCTAATGGCGGCAGAATTTGCCAAGGACCACGGGATATCAGTAACCATGGAAGTATTTGACACGGAAAAAGATGAAGGTAAGGTAACCAGTATAATTTCCAATGGAGATTTGAAAAATGTAGATGCGGTTATAGGACCTTTGCTTCAAAAGAATGTGGAAAAAGCTGCCCAGTTGCTCAAGAATAGCGAAGTACCCGTTTTTTCGCCCTTGAGCAACCGCGATATGGCGATGACAGACAATCTGTTCCAGACCATTCCCACTACCGAAGTGCTTCAAAAAACCATGATACAGTTCCTGCAACGGCACATTGCCGGTAAAAACGTAATCATCATTGCCGATGCCAAAAACGCCCCCCAGAGGGAAATGCTAAAGGAGGCCATTCCCACCGCAAAAACCATTACCCCCCGCAGCCAAGGATATATTCAGGCAAGTGATGTTACCGCCGTGGCCGTTGAAGGAATGGAGAATTGGGTGGTGCTTGAATCTGCCAACCCAATCCTGGTCAGTAGCGCCGTAAACGTACTGGCCGCCATGCCGGCCACTTACAAGATACGCCTCTTTACATTGAATAAAAACGACGCTTATGAATGGCACGAAATATCAAGCCTGCGCCTGGCTAAGCTGAACTTTACCTTTCCCTCGGTAAACAAAAACATCGAGGAAGATGAACACCAGCCTTTTTTGGTGAGCTATAAAAACAAATACGGCGTGCTGCCCAACAAATACGCCATCCGCGGCTTTGACGTCACCTATGATGTCCTCCTCAGGCTTGCCGCCGAAAAGGATATTTATGACGTCATCCTCCCTGAAATGGAAACGGTGTACCAGGAGAATAAATTTCGCTATGTGGAATCAGACAGCAAAGGCTATTGCAACCAGGCGGCCTATATTTTAAAATACAACGACCAACTTAAATTTGATGTAGTGGAATGAGCACATCCAAAATAACCTATCTGGGAAACCTACGCACCGAGAACGAACACCTCAAATCGGGAAATACCTTTATAACCGACGCCCCAACCGACAACAATGGCAAGGGCCAAGCATTTTCGCCAACAGACACCGTAGCCACTGGGCTGGCCAATTGTATGCTCACGGTTATGGGCATCAAGGCACGAGACCTACATGTAAATATGGACGGGGCCACGGCTATGGTCACCAAAACCATGGCCGCCAATCCACGACGTATCTCAAAGATTGAAGTAGCACTGCAAATGCCTTCGGGTATTGATAAGAAATCACAAAAAATACTTGAAAACACCGGCCGGACCTGCCCAGTAATGCAAAGCCTGCATCCTGATATCGAGAAGGTGATCCAGTTTGATTGGGGGTAAATGTAGCGTCGGTTTACAGTTTCGGTTGCCAATCGCACTAAAGAATAAACAATAACAATAAAGAATAAATAAATCGGGTATTGTTTTTGATAGTTTAAGGGTATGAAGTTGCTTTTTTCCGTTTTGTTTATTTTTCTGCTTTTCCCCCAGAACAATCCAGAAAAGATTTTTTGGAATGAAAACCAAAAACTTACTTGGGCAGATTTTCGCGGCAAGCCTATTGCCAGTGCCAATTTTGTGGCCAGTACCAATACAGGTATCAGCTTTCACTACTCATATACCATAAAAAACGGAAACGTAAAAGTAGAATATGCTGTGGAAAGTTTTTTCAACCCACAAGCTTCCTGGTATATCGCAGATAAGATCAATGCGCATATCCTTCGGCACGAGCAGGCCCATTTCGACATTTCGGAACTCCACGCCCGCATTCTTCGGAAAAAGTTGCACGGCCAACGTTTTTCCAAAAATGTAAAAAGGGAGATTGAAGGCATCTATCGTAATGTGGAACGCGACCGCCGCGCCATGCAAACCAAATTTGACGCCGCTACAGACCACTCGCGCAACTTCGAAAAAGAAAAGGAATGGCAAGCTCTCATCGCCCAAAAACTCGCCGAATATGGAACCTGGAAATAAAGCTGCCCCTTTTGCTGGCGGGCCCGATCCCAAGCATTTGGAAGAACTGGCTAACTACAAAATGCCCTTCGGAAAATATAAAGGTTATTATTTGGCAAATATCCCGGAATACTATTTTGTGTGGTTTAAGCAGAAAGGCTTCCCAGAAGGAAAACTCGGAAGGATGATGGCCGAAATGTACGAGCTTAAACTGAATGGGCTGGAGGGGTTGGTGCAGAAGTTGATTAAAAAATAGTGCTTCGGCTCCAGCGAAGGTTACGATATTCTTCCCCGGTCTAAAATTTCAGTTGGTAGCACGCTCCAATAACCAATAACAATAAGTAATAGATAATTGTTTCCGCCCCAGTTGGTCAGACTTTCTAATAGACCATTTCAAAAAAAGTAAAATATCCTTGCCCGGATGGTCCGCTAAAAGACTGGCTTATTAAAAAGTTTGGGCCGTATATCTAAATTCAAATAAAATAAAATGAAATCCTGTTAGTTTATTCTTAACACGGAATGTTAATTTGTAAAATCGCACCGCTTTTCCTTTTTGGAATTTGGAGCTTGAATTTTAAAATTTTCCCATCCCGTTCCCCGATAAAAAACGTATCTTTGCGCCCCGTATAGTCATTTTCACTCATACCACTCATGGGCACCACAAAATACATCTTCGTTACGGGCGGGGTTTCATCATCATTGGGAAAAGGAATTATTGCAGCCTCCCTTGCCAAATTACTACAGGCCAGGGGCTTTCGTGTTACCATCCAAAAACTGGACCCCTACATCAACGTTGATCCCGGAACGCTGAACCCGTATGAGCACGGCGAATGCTACGTAACCGAAGACGGGGCCGAAACCGATCTGGACCTGGGCCATTACGAAAGGTTCCTAAACCAGAATACCTCCCAGGCCAACAACGTAACCACGGGCCGTATCTACCAGAGCGTGATCGAAAAAGAGCGCCGTGGCGAGTTTCTGGGAAAAACCGTTCAGGTAATCCCACACATAACCAACGAAATCAAGGAACGCGTACAATTGCTGGGCAATACGGGCGACTATGATATCATCATCACCGAAATTGGCGGCACCGTGGGCGATATCGAGTCACTTCCCTATATTGAGGCGGTACGCCAGATGAAGTGGGAAATGGGCGATGACAATGCCCTGGTTATCCACCTTACGCTCGTGCCCTATCTTTCGGCCGCGGGCGAATTGAAAACCAAGCCCACCCAACACTCCGTTAAAACCCTGATGGAAAGCGGGGTAAGGGCCGATATATTGGTATGCCGTACAGAGCATGAGCTATCTGAAGACCTGCGCCGAAAACTGGCCCAGTTCTGCAACGTTAAGGAAGAGGCCGTTATACAATCCATTGACGTGCCCACCATTTATGACGTGCCCAATATGATGCTCGAGGAAGGCCTGGATACCGTCACGCTTCAAAAACTGAACCTGGAAGATTCCAAGAAACCTGATCTCAAGCAATGGAACAAATTCCTGCAAAGGCACAAAAACCCAAAACACGAGGTTCGCATTGGCCTCATCGGGAAATATGTGGAACTGCAGGACAGCTACAAATCTATTCTCGAGGCGTTTATCCACGCTGGCGCGGAAAATGAGGTAAAGGTAAACCTGGAATACATACATTCCGAACATATCAATGCCCGCACCATCGGAAAAAAATTGTCAAAACTTGACGGCATCCTTGTCGCCCCCGGCTTTGGCGAACGCGGAATACAAGGCAAGGTGGCCGCCGTGAAGTATGCCCGTGAAAACAATCTGCCCTTTTTGGGAATTTGTTTGGGAATGCAAATGGCAGTCATAGAATTTGCAAGAAACGTACTGAAATTGAAAGACGCCAACAGTACCGAAATGGATTCGCAGACCAAACACCCGGTAATTAGCATTATGGAGGACCAGAAAAACATTACCGATATGGGCGGCACCATGCGGCTGGGCTCGTGGAAATGCCAACTCAAAAAAGGTAGCATTGCGCACAAAGTCTATAAACAGGAAACAATCACCGAGCGCCACCGCCACCGTTATGAGTACAATAATAAATACCGCCAACAGCTCGAGGCCGCCGGCCTAACGGCCACCGGCATCAACCCCGATACGGGACTGGTAGAGATTATTGAAATTCCCGAACATCCGTGGTTTGTTGGGGTGCAGTACCACCCCGAATACAAAAGTACGGTAGCCAACCCACATCCCTTGTTTGTGGCTTTTGTAAAGGCAGTACACCAGCACGCTACCAAAAAGAAGTAAGACAATTTGGCGGAAGAAAAAAAGAGGCGGGATTATTGCCCAATAAAACGACAATAACAATAAGCTTTTGGCAAATTCCAAAAGAAGAAATAAAATATGGAACAGAAGAAATTCGACTTTAACTCACTTATAGGTTTTGTATTGATTGGAGGCATCCTGATCTGGATGCTCTATCTAAACCAACCCACCGAAGCGGAAATCCAGGCCGAAAAAGCCAAGACCGAAGCTGCCGCCAAGGAAAAAGCCGCTGCCGAAAAAGTGGCCAAGGAGCTCCCTCTCGCCCAGGCTACAGACACCTTGAACGCTACAAAACCCGGAGATTCACTTGCCTTTGAAAAGTTGAAAAACAAATTGGGCTCCTTTGCCTATTCCACCACCTTGCCGTCGGCAACGGAGGAATCTACCGTGCTTGAAAACGACGTGCTCTATCTCAAGATAGACAACAAAGGAGGGTACATTTCGGAAGCGAGATTGAAGGAATTTACCAAATATGACTCGGTACCCATCTATTTGATCAAGGATGGAAATGCCTTGCTCAACCTACAATTTGCCGCCGAAAACAGGACCCTCAATACAAAAGACCTCTATTTTGAACCTACGCTTAGCCAAAATGGCGATGAGCAGGTGCTTTCCATGAAACTGAAAGCTTCAGAAAACGGATTTATCGAATATCGCTATACCCTTCGACCTGGAGAGTATATGATGGACTTCGGCCTCAACAGCCAGGGCCTCGACGGGATTATTGACACCTCGCAGCCCATGTACCTCGACTGGCAGCTTAAGGGCTACCGTCACGCCAAGAGTATTTCATACGAAAACCGATACTCCCGACTCACCTATGAATACGACGGCGAGAAACACTCAAAGCTATCCCCTTCCGGTGAGGATGAAGAGCTGGAAAAAGATCTTACTTGGATGAACTTCCGCCAGCATTTCTTCAGTTCCATGCTCTTGACCGATACTCCCTTCAAGGAAGTAAAACTCACTTCGGTTGACCTCGTAAAGGATGAGGAGGTTGACACGGTATTTACCAAGCAATACGCCGCCAAGATGCTGCTAGAGCCCAAGGCTGGCGCGCTCTCGTACAATATGAATATGTATTACGGCCCCTCTGATTATCAGATTTTCAAAAAATACGGCCGCAATCTGGATGAGGCCATGCCATTGGGCTGGGGCATTTTTGGGGTGATCAACAAATATATCATCATCCCTCTTTTCGGATTTTTGACCGATTTCCTGCCTGCGGGAATTGCCATTATCGTCCTCACCATCTTGATAAAACTGCTGTTATCGCCTGTTCAGTACAAGCAGTACCTGGCCCAGGCAAAAATGAAGATCCTAAAGCCTGAGCTCGATGAGATTAAGGAAAAGTACAAAGACAATAAGCTCAAGATACAGCAAGAAACCATGAAACTGCAAAACTCTGCCGGCGCAAGCCCCCTCAAGGGTTGCTTGCCAGCCCTTTTGCAGATCCCTGTATTTTATGCCCTGTTTACCTTTTTCCCCTCGGCCTTTGATCTTCGGCAGAAGAAATTCCTCTGGGCAGATGATCTTTCCAGCTATGATACCATTGCAGAGCTGCCCTTCCATATTCCGTTTTATGGCGACCACGTGAGCCTCTTCCCTATCCTGGCCTCCATTGCCATTTTTGTATATATGATGATGACCACCGGCCAAAGTATGCAACAGAACCAGCAACCGGGAATGCCCAATATGAAATTTATCATGTACCTATCGCCGCTGTTTATGCTCGTGTTCTTCAACAACTATGCAAGTGGGCTTTCGCTCTATTACTTTGTTTCAAACCTTATTACCATCGGCATTATGCTGGTCATCAAAAACTTTATCATTGATGAGGAAAAGGTACACGCCAAGATTCAGGTAAAAAAGGCTACCCCAAAAAAACAAAACCGATTTCAGCGCAAAATGGCCGAAATGATGGAACAGGCCGAACAGCAGAAAAAAGCGGGAAAAAGATAACCCGGCTAGAAAAAATCTATTATAACCAACGGTAAAAACAAATTATAAAAGTTTAAAAAATCCAATCCAGAGTTTGCGAAACCCACGCGGTTTTAGATGATTTATCCAAACCTTAAAAATAGTTCCTTGTTTTTATCGTTGAAGAAGCAACTAATTGCGATTCCATGAAAAAGATATTTTTCCTGTACCTGCTTTTAATGTTAGTTTCCAGTGGTCTGCCAATATTTGCACAAAGTGAAATAAACCAATTTGATGCACAGGGAAAACGTCACGGAGTCTGGAAAAAGACCTATCCCGGCACCCAACAACTGCGCTATGAAGGTACTTTTGAGCACGGGAAGGAAATAGGGGAATTTCGGTTCTATTGTGCCGAATGTAATGACAAGCCTTCCGTGGTAAAGAATTTTAATGGGGAAGATGATACGGCCAAGGTAAAGTATTTTACCATAAAGGGAAAACTGGTTAGCGAAGGCAAAATGAAGGGAAAGGATCGTGTGGGCGAATGGGTGTATTACCACGAAAAATCACAACAGCCAATGATCCGCGAAACCTATGTAGATGGAAAATTGGACGCAAAACAGATCACCTATTACCCCAACGGCACCATAACCCAGGAAACGGAATATAAAAACGGCGTAAAACAGGGCCAGGAAAATTATTATTCGCCCGAAGGAATACTGTTAAAAAAATTGTTCTACCAAAACGGGAAGCTACAAGGGCCCGCCACCTATTATGACGCCAACGGAAATGTGGTCATCAAAGGTTTTTATAAGGAAGACAAAAAACACGGCCTGTGGCAATACTACCAAGATGGCAAGCTGGTCTTGGAGGAAACATTTCCAAAAAAGGAGGAATAACCCCCTATAAAGTAAGATTTGTAAGGCGGGAACGACCATATACTTAACCAAAGACTTAGTAACTTTGCGATTAGGGAAATCATTATGAAAAAAAGAGTAGTTGTAGGCCTCAGTGGAGGCGTTGATTCTAGTGTAGCAGCATATCTGCTGCAACAGCAGGGCTATGAGGTCATTGGGCTCTTTATGAAAAATTGGCATGACGATTCGGTCACCATTTCCAACGAGTGTCCGTGGTTGGAAGACAGCAACGATGCCATGCTGGTTGCCGAAAAACTTGGTATCCCTTTCCAAACGGTCGATTTGAGCAAGGAGTACAAGGAGCGCATTGTAGACTATATGTTCCGTGAGTACCAAATGGGCCGCACACCAAACCCAGACGTACTATGCAATCGGGAAATAAAATTTGACGTGTTTTTAAAAATCGCCCTAAATCTCGGTGCCGATTTTGTGGCCACGGGTCACTACTGTAGGAAAGACGTTCTTGAAAAGGACGGTAAGGCAATTTACCAACTTCTGGCCGGGAAAGACCCCAATAAGGACCAATCCTACTTTTTGTGCCAACTCTCGCAAGAGCAGCTTTCCAAGACACTGTTTCCCATTGGCGAATTGATGAAGCCCGAAGTGCGAAAAATAGCTTCCGAACAAGGATTGGTCACCGCCGAAAAGCGAGATTCACAAGGTCTTTGTTTTATTGGGAAAGTAAGGCTTCCGGAGTTTCTTCAGCAGAAATTGGCGCCCAAGGACGGAGCAATTGTTGAAATTCCGGCAGACCTCGGAATTTTTAATGCAGAGACCCCGAATTTTGGTTCAGAAGAAGAAAAATTGCAATTTCTGTCAGCAAAACACCAATACTCCCTTGACGATGGCAAAAAGGTAGGCACCCACCACGGCGCCCATTATTTCACCAAGGGCCAGCGCAAGGGCTTGGCGGTAGGCGGCACCAAAGAACCTTTATTTGTGATCGATACCGATGTGGAGCAAAACGTAATCTATACCGGCCAGGGCAAGGACCATCCCGGCCTATACAGGCGCGGTCTTTTTGTCCATAACGACGAAATCCATTGGATACGTGAGGACCTACGGCTGACCGAAGGCCAAAAATTGGAGGTCATGGCCCGCATCCGTTATAGACAGCCTTTAGAAAAAGCAATCTTGAACCAGACAGTTTCAGGACTTTATATTATATTTGACAGTCCACAATCCGCCATTACTGAAGGTCAATTCGTGGCCTGGTATCACGGAGACGAACTCCTAGGAAGTGGCGTAATTTCTTAAAAAATCATTATGATGAAAAAACTATCCCTATTGATTATCCTTTTCGTATCAA
>CAYSLM010000027.1:0-24881 GCA_964431895.1 uncultured Aequorivita sp. | reverse complement strand
TATTGCCGCAGCCCATAAGAAGAAGTGCGAAAATACTTGCTATTGAAATTCGTAGTGTTTTCATAATCATAGTTTTTTTATACTTGAATTTATTTTAATCCATTCCTTAAATTACCTATTGTAAACCGTTGTAAGCGTTAAAGTTATATCAATTAACCTCTGTTTTTGAAAACAATAACACTTTCTGTACACAGCTACGGAAGGGGTGAAACCGATGGGAAAGACAAAAAAGTCACGATTTAGGACAGGGCCGTATTTAAACCGATTCTAAATAGATTTGAAACGTTTGGGTTTGTTTGGCAACAAGTAGCCGGAAGCGTATTTTTGTGTAACTATTCTTGAAATTTGAAAAAATGGCAATCTTAACTTCTTCTATAGCCAAAAAAGCGGCTATGGCTCTCTCGGGGCTTTTTCTTGTTATCTTTTTATTGCAACATTTGATAATCAATTTTTCCGCTGTCTTTGGGCCCGACACCTTTAATGCGTGGTCAGATTTTATGGGCACCAATTCCGTTGTGCAATACATTGCCCAGCCCATTCTTATTTTGGGGATAATTTTCCATTTTGTTATGGGAATTGTTCTGGAAATCCGAAACAACAAGGCCAGGCAAATAAAGTATAAATCATTTAAAGGAAACGCAAACTCAACCTGGGCTTCCCGCAATATGCTTATCTCTGGTTTGGTGATCCTGGCTTTTCTCGGCCTTCACCTATATGATTTTTGGGTGCCCGAACTGGTCTATAAATATTGGGAAGGCAATGTGCCTGAGCTCAGCAGATATTATCCCGAATTGCTCCATAAATTTGAGAGCCCGGTGCGCACGGCCATATATTGCTTGGCCTTTGTTCTCCTGGCACTGCACCTGTGGCATGGGTTTTCGTCATCCTTCCAGAGTTTGGGGTGGCGCAATAAATATTCCATGGGCCTGAGAGGTTTTACCCAGTTCTTTGCCGTTGTTGTGCCCCTGGGTTTTGTGTTTATAGCACTTTTCCTTCATTTTAAACAATAATTACCACGAAACGTATAAGCTATGTCGAAATTAGATTCTAAAATACCATCAGGACCCTTGGCCGATAAGTGGAAGAAACACAAAAACGATGTTAACCTCGTCAACCCGGCCAATAAGCGAAACATTGATATCATCGTGGTAGGCACGGGTCTGGCCGGTGGCAGTGCTGCCGCTACCCTGGCTGAATTGGGCTATAACGTCAAGACTTTCTGCTACCAGGATTCACCCCGGAGGGCACACTCCATTGCCGCCCAGGGCGGAATAAATGCCTCTAAAAACTATCAGGGCGATGGCGACTCAGATTATCGGCTGTTTTACGATACCGTAAAAGGGGGCGACTACCGCTCGCGCGAAGCCAACGTGTACCGCCTGGCCGAGGTTTCTGGCAATATTATTGACCAATGCGTGGCCCAAGGGGTACCCTTTGCCAGGGAATATGGCGGGTACCTCGACAACCGCTCCTTTGGGGGCGTGCTGGTGTCGCGTACCTTTTATGCCAAGGGGCAAACGGGCCAGCAACTGTTGTTGGGAGCCTATGCGGCTATGAACAGACAGATAAACCGTGGAAAGATCCAGGCCTTTAACCGCCACGAAATGCTAGACCTGGTCTTGGTCGATGGCAAGGCACGGGGCATTATAGCCCGCGATCTGGTTTCCGGAGAAATAGAAAGACATTCGGCCCACGCTGTGGTGATAGCCTCCGGCGGGTATGGAAACGTGTTTTACCTCTCTACCAATGCCATGGGCAGCAACGTGACCGCCTCGTGGAAAATCCATAAAAAAGGCGCCTATTTTGCCAATCCGTGCTATACACAGATCCACCCCACCTGTATTCCCGTTTCTGGCGACCACCAAAGTAAGTTGACCCTGATGTCTGAATCATTGCGTAACGACGGCAGGATTTGGGTTCCCAAGAAAAAAGAAGATGCCGAGGCCATCCGCAATGGCAAGAAAAAACCAAATGACCTTTCTGCAGACGAGCGCGATTACTATTTGGAAAGACGGTATCCCTCTTTCGGAAACCTGGTGCCCCGCGATGTGGCCTCCCGCGCCGCCAAGGAGCGCTGTGACGCCGGCTATGGCGTAAACAAGACCGGAGAGGCCGTATTCCTCGACTTTGCCTCGGCCATTCAGCGATACGGCAAGGAACGGGCGCTGGTACACGGCAACCACAACCCTACAGACGAAGAGGTAAAACATTACGGCAAGCAGGTGATCAAGGAAAAATATGGCAACCTGTTCCAGATGTACGAAAAAATAGTTGATGAAAATCCCTACGAGACCCCAATGATGATTTATCCTGCGGTACACTATACCATGGGCGGGGTTTGGGTAGACTACAACCTGCAGTCCACCATTCCCGGCTGCTACGTCCTGGGCGAGGCCAATTTTAGCGACCACGGCGCCAATAGGCTGGGGGCATCGGCCCTTATGCAGGGCTTGGCAGATGGGTACTTCATCCTGCCCTATACCATTGGCGACTATCTGTCAAAAGACATAAAGACGGGTGAAATACCAACCGATTCCAAGGAATTTGACGAGGCCGAAAAAAACGTGCGGGATATGCTGGAAAGATTGATCAATAATAAAGGGAAACATTCGGTAGATTATTTCCATAAAAAATTGGGCCATATCATGTGGAACAAATGCGGGATGGCACGGAACGCACAAGGCCTAAAAGAAGCCATGGACGAGATACGGGAGTTGCGGGAAGAGTTCTGGAAGGAAGTGAAGGTGCCGGGAACCATGGACTCGCTCAACGCCGAACTGGAAAAGGCCACCCGGGTAGCCGATTTCCTCGAGCTGGGCGAACTCTTTGCCAAGGATGCCCTGCACAGAAATGAATCCTGTGGCGGGCACTTCCGCGAGGAATACCAAACCGATGAGGGCGAGGCCCTGCGCGATGACGAAAATTATATGTACGTGGCCGCCTGGGAATATACCGGCGACCCCCGCGAGGAAATCCTCCACAAGGAGCCGCTTTCTTATGAATATATTGAGGTGAAATCGAGAAGTTATAAATAGTTTATTGAGTTACTGGGTTATTAAGTTATTTGAATAATTCAAAATGGGGAATTTGCAATCTTTTGAGGAATTAGCTTGCTGGAAAGAAGCGAGAATTCTTCGAAATTTTGTCAAGAATGAAATTATTCCGAAATTCCCTTCATCTGAAAAGTTCGAGCTTACATCCCAAATTCGAAGATCCTCCCGATCTGTCGGCAATAATATTGCCGAGGGATTTGGTCGATTTCATTTTAAAGAGAATATTCGGTTTTGCAGAATGGCCAGAGGTTCACTAAACGAAACCTTGGATCACGGCATAGTTGCTTTTGATGAAGGATATATTTCAGAAGAAACTTTAAAGGGGTTAAGAAGTATTTATAATAAAACATTATTGATTTTAAACGGGTATATCAATTATCTTAAAAAGCGCGAGGTTGGATAACTCAATAACCCATTAACTCAATAACAATTAACTATTAACAAGATGAAGTTGACTTTAAAAATCTGGAGACAGAAAAATAAAAACGATAAGGGAGGTTTTAAGACCTACCCCATAGATGGAATTGAAGGCGATATGTCTTTTCTGGAAATGCTGGACGTGCTTAATGAAGAGCTTATCAATAAAGACGAGGAGCCCGTACAGTTTGACCACGATTGCCGTGAGGGCATCTGTGGCGCCTGTTCGCTTCAGATAAACGGAGAGCCCCACGGGCCCGATAGATTGATTACTACCTGCCAATTGCACATGCGCGCCTTTAACGATGGCGATACCATTGTCATTGAGCCTTTCCGCGCCACGGCCTTTCCCGTGATCAAGGATCTGGTGGTAGACCGCAGCTCGTTTGACCGTATTCAACAGGCGGGCGGGTACGTTTCGGTAAACACTTCGGGAAATACCGTTGATGCCAATACCATACCCGTAAACAAGCACGACGCCGACGAATCATTCAACGCGGCCACCTGCATTGGGTGCGGTGCCTGTGTGGCTGCCTGCAAAAATGCCAGTGCCATGCTGTTTACCTCGGCCAAGATCAGCCAGTTTGCCCTATTGCCACAGGGCCAGGTAGAGGCCAGCGAGCGCGCCCTCAATATGGTGCGCCAAATGGATGCCGAAGGGTTTGGTAACTGTACCAATACCGGGGCCTGCGAAATTGAATGCCCCAAGGGAATTACCCTGGTAAGCATAGCGCGGATGAACCGTGAATATTTGAGTGCCAGTATGGAAGGCCCACTTTCAAACGCCTGGTCAAAAGATGAATAAATCCATTTTCTGATTTGCTATTGGAAAGGGATACCCTAACATCCGAAGGCCTTTCTTTGGCCAGAACCGGAGTGCAATAGGAAAGGTCACACAAAATTCAATATACTGCAAAAAAAAACACCTTCGCCAAAATGGGAAGGTGTTTGCTTTTCTATACAAGTTATGTACTATGCTTCAGCGTTGGGAACGATTGAAACGTAGCTCTTGTTGTCTTTCTTCTTCGTAAATTTTACGATACCGTCCACCTTTGCGTGAAGGGTATGGTCTTTTCCGCCATAGACATTGTCACCGGGATGGTGCTTATATCCACGTTGTCTTACAATGATATTGCCGGCAGTTGCGGCCTGTCCACCGAAGATCTTAACGCCAAGACGTTTCGATTCCGATTCGCGACCGTTTTTGGAACTACCAACTCCTTTTTTGTGAGCCATTTTGTTTCGGTTTTAAATATTATACAATAACGGGATTATTATTTTTCTACCCCGCCGTCTAATTTGTCCTGTAATTCCTTTAGTTCGTCCCACTTACCATCGGCAGCCAGTTTGGCTTGCTTTGGCCAGGTGTCGGTTACTAAATGGGCCAAGTGTGAGCTTGCCTCTGTCAAGATGTTGGCAATAGCCTCGGGCTTGGCCTTTGCTACTTTTGCAAAAGTATCTAGACCTGCAGCTATCATGGCTTCGGCCGCTTTGGGTCCTACTCCTTCAATTTTCTTCAGGTCGTCGGCCTTGGCTGCTTTTTTTGGAGCTGCTTTTTTGGCTGCGGCGGTTTCTGTAGCCTTGGCAGCCTTGGCTTTTGGTGCGGCTTGTTTGGTTTCTTTTTTGGGAGCGGCTTTTTTGGTCTCCTCTTTTTTGGCAGGTGTTGCCCCAGAGGCTACAATGCTCTCGATCATAATTTCAGAAAGATATTGGCGGTGCCCATTTTTCTTGCGGTACCCTTTTCTTCTTTTCTTTTTGAAAACTATAACCTTGTCACCCTTAAGGTGCTTTACGACTTTGGCTCCTACTTGAGCGCCGTTTATAGCCGGGGCGCCAATGGTGATGTTGTCGCCGTCGCCAATAAGGAGTACATTGTCAAATGACACGTTTTTGCCTTCCTCAACTGGCAAACGATGGACAAAAACCTTTTGGTCTTTTGCAACTTTTATTTGCTGCCCTGCTATCTCTACAATTGCGTACATAGCGAATCGTTTATAAAAATGGTTAAACAAAATACTCTTACCGATAGGTAAAAGCGGGTGCAAATATAGTTTTTAAAACTTAAATGGCAAACGTTTTTTTTACATATTTACAGCACATTGCGGTTGCCGTCCTTGGTGTTCCAAGACCGCTTCAGAAGTTGCATAAAGGTAAAGGTAAGTATCAAGGTGGTCACGATGCCCATTATTAAAATGGATAGCACCAGCATAAGCGTGCCCAGGTCGTTTTCAAGATTCCATCGCTTCATTACGGTCAACGGAAATTCCGTATCGATCTGATACATATAAATGGCCATAAATATGGTGAACAATATGGTGGCAATGGCGCCTGAAAGAAAGCCCACCTCAAAGGCCCTGTCATATCGGAAATCATCCCCTGATTTTCGGAATTTGTTTAGTGCCATATATATTCCAAAGCCATAAATAAGGGCGTTCAGCGCACTAAGGGTGGGGTAATCGTGGAGACCTACTACTTTTAAAAGCAGGAAATACACAATTAACACGATGGTGATCCATATACCGTAGCGCGAATATATCTTGAACATAATGATTGGTTTTTCAGTCAAAAGTTACAAAAACTTGCCGAACCAATTGCAAAGGCTTTGTTAACTTTTTTTGAAAGGGGCTGTACTTCGGCTATTTCCAGGTTATGGTTTCCATCAATTTCCTCATGTCTTCACGCAGATAGACTACGGCGGGATAGATGGAATCAAAATTGGGTTTGGCCTCAAAATAAAGGGCTCCGTTCAGGAAATGGCTTATGCTATCGGTAACGTAAAATTCCGCTTGTGTAGCGGCATTGCCATTGATCATATAAAACATGCCATACACCTTTTTGTCTGGGTTTACATAGGGCTGCTCGGGAATGCTGCTGGCCTTGATTGTGTGGTCGTAGGCCAGTTTTTGTGCGTCGCGCAATAGCGAATCCAGATTGTTGTTGCGAATATCCTGATAGGTCAAATATAGGGTGGCCTTCATCTTGGGATATTTTATGTTGAGGTCGCAACCTTCCTTCTTTTCCACCTGGGCGGCTTGGTTTATTTCAAAGGTATAGGGGCAGTCGGTAGGCAGGGCATGGTATTGCGGATTTGGGTAGTCCAGGCGCAACATGGCGGCGGGCTTGACGGTTGTCTCCTCCTTACAGCCCACAAGAAGCAGCAAGAAAAAGAAGAGTATAAACGGGTGTTTATTCGGTTTCAATGGTAAGTTTTATTTGTTTGATGCGCTTGTTTTCAAAGGCTTCTATGGTAAACGCATAATGATGGAACGATATTACTTCGTTCTTTTTTGGGAATCCTTTGGATATTTCCAACAAAAAGCCGGCCAGGGTCTCGGCCTCTCCCTTTTCTTCTTCAAATATTTCTGGATCCTCGAGTTTTATGACCTTATAGAAATCCTTTAAAGGGGTTTTCCCTTCAAATACAAAGGTGTGGTCATCAAGTTTTGAGAAAATGAGGTCCTCATCGTCAAATTCATCGCTTATCTCGCCCACTATTTCCTCAATAATGTCCTCCAGCGAGATAAGCCCGCTGGTGCCGCCATATTCGTCAACCACTATGGCCAGGTGCATTTTCATTTCCTTGAACTCGTTGAGCAGATCGTCCAGTTTTTTGTTTTCGGGCACAAAGTAAGCCTCTCGTTTCAGCGTTTTCCAGTCAAGTGTCTTCCGCTCGGTATACGGGATAAGGTCCTTGACGTACAGTATGCCCGTGATATTGTCTATACTGTCTTTATATACGGGGATGCGCGAATAGCCATGCTCGAGTATTTCGGGCAATATTTCCTTAAAGGGCTGGTCTTCATTTAAGGCAAATATGTCCATCCGGTTTTTCATGACCTGTTTGGTGTCTGTGTTTCCGAAAGTGACTATGCCCTGCAGTATCTTTTGCTCCTCAAAGGTAGTGTCCTGGTTAGAGAGTTCCAGCGCCTGTGATAGATGGTCAACGCTAATATTGGATTTTTGCTTGCCATAACGATCGTGGAGAAAAAGGGTGGCTGAGCGCATGGGGAGGCTTATGGGCGAGAGTAAGGTATCAAGTATATTGAGCGGTTGGGCCATAAGCAGCGCAAACGATATGCGGTTTCGATTGGCGTATATCTTAGGGAGGATTTCGCCAAAAAACAGAATAAAAAAGGTGGCCACGCCCACTTCTACGATAAACCGCAGATCTATGCCAAAAAAATTAGTGTGGATGTCGGAAAATAGGGTCTGGCTTATGGTGTCAAAAAGAAGGACTATGGCAATATTGATAAAGTTGTTGGCCACCAGAATGGTCGCCAGCAATTTCTTTGGTCTCGACAAGAGCTTCTGGACAATATCGAGCTTCCGGGCAATAGATTTTTCCTGGTTGGCCTCAAAATCGGTAGGGGTAAGGGAAAAGAAGGCCACTTCGGCCCCCGAAATAAGAGCCGAGCAGGCCAAGAGCACAAACAGCAATACGCCATTGGTGATCTGGGCATAATCCAAAGTGTTGAGAAAGAAAAATAAACCAGGGGGCTCCGTGTCCACAGCGCAGTTTTTGGTTAAGTATTAAAACGGTAGGTCGTCATTCTCTTGGTCACCGCCCGATACATCCTGATTTTTGGACGGTTGCACATTCTCCTGCCTGTTCTGTACTTGAGGTTGGTTTGCAGACTGGGTGCTTTCGCCCTTTGGGGTCAGGAAGGTGAAATCGGTACAGTGTATTTCGGTGCTATAACGTTCAACTCCCTGTTGGTCCTGCCATTTACGGGTGTTTAACCGCCCTTCAATATATACTTTGTCACCTTTTTTAAGGTATTTTTCACAAATTTCGGCAGCTTTGTTGCGCACCACTATATTGTGCCATTCAGTGGTGGTTACCCTATCGCCATTTCTATTGGTATAGGTTTCGTTGGTGGCAAGCGGGAAACGGCCTATACTGTTCCCTCCTTCAAAATAGTGCATCTTTACGTCATCACCTGTGTGTCCTATCAACATCACCTTGTTCAATGTTCCGCTCATAATCGCTTTTTGTTTAATGTGTGCAAAGTTAGATTTTTAATTCTAAATATACGGAAATTTACACTTTCTCCCCTTATGGTTTACGCGGTCTCTTTGCGAGCTTCCATTTACCGAAAACGCCCAGGGCTTTTATTTTTTTTAAAGTATTAAAAAAAATTCCTGCAAATCCTCGGTTTATCAATAAGAATTTTCAAAAAACTCGGCCACAAAATTTCCAATCAGTACCGGTACGGCATATTCCCTAAGCTTGCCCAAGGGGATGCTGGCCCTGTCTATCCGGTCTGTCTCCACGATATAAAAGTGGGTATAGAGGTGCTGGTGTGAGAGCTTGTGCACAATGGGCCGTTCATTATAGAGCGTTACATCAAGCACCTTACTGCCCGCCACCACTTCCTGAAACTGCTGGAGTGATTGAAGTTCCTCGATTGTGGTCTGGGCTGGGGTTTCAATTAATGGGAATTCATAAAGCTTTTCCCAGATATCATTTTTTGAGCGTTGCTGTAGTAGCGTACGGTCATTGTCTGAAAGCAATACCAAATAATTGAAGTGCCGAACTCGGGGCGGCTTTGGTTTTAGTTTTACGGGAAGTTGCTCCACCCTTCCGCCCCGGAAAGCCAGGCAGCGATGGTTTAGCGGGCAACTATCGCAATCAGGTTTTTTTGGGGTACATTGGCGCGCCCCAAACTCCATAAGTGCCTGGTTGTGCAGGCCCGGCCGCCGTGGGTCTAGCAGCTTTTGGGCCAGGGCTTTAAATTCCTTTTGCCCGCCCGTAGTATTGATGGGTGTAGCTATGCCAAAAACCCGGGCCAGCACCCGGTACACATTACCGTCAACCACCGCGGTAGGTCTATGGAAGGCCATACTGGCAATGGCACTGGCGGTGTAGTCGCCCACCCCCTTCAGTTTTACCAGGTCTGCATAGGTGTTTGGAAATATGCCATTAAGCTGTTGTGAGACCGTCTTGGCGGTAGCGTGAAGGTTTCTGGCACGGGAATAATAGCCCAGCCCCTGCCACAACTTGAGTACTTCATCCTCGGCAGCCTTGGCCAAATGGTGTACGGTGGGGTAGTGGGCTACAAACTTCAAATAGTAAGGCAAGCCTTGGGCTACCCGCGTTTGCTGAAGCATGATTTCGGAGAGCCAAATATGGTACGGATCGGTTGTTTGGCGCCAAGGCAAATTGCGCCTGTGGCTTAAGTACCACTTAATGAGGGTTTTTGAAAAATCGGGATCGGTTTTCGGCATAAGGTAAAAGTAATCTTTATACCTTTAAATTTTAAAGGATTAAGGTTTGAATTATTGATTTTAAAATATGTATATTTGCGGTCTGAAAAAAAATCTTGTAAAAGAATAATTAATTAAAATTTATATATAATGACGAAAGCAGATATCGTAGCGAAGATTTCAGAAAAACTTGGAATGGAAAAGAACGAGGTTCAAGCTACTGTTGAGACCTTTATGGAAGAAGTAAAAAACTCTTTGGAAGGCGGAGACAATGTATATTTAAGAGGCTTTGGAAGCTTTATCATCAAAACAAGAGCTGAAAAGACCGGAAGAAACATCTCAAAAAACACTACTATTAAAATTCCCGCCCATAACATTCCGGCTTTTAAACCTGCCAAAGTATTTGTGGAAGGCGTAAAAACCAACGTGGACGTAAAGTAATAATAACCCGTTCTGCTACGGTAGAGCATTAAAACAAACTTGAGTATGCCAAGTGGTAAAAAAAGAAAAAGACATAAGGTAGCGACCCACAAGCGTAAAAAGCGCCGTCGCGCAAACCGCCACAAAAAGAAAAAGTAGTTTCTAAACTACTTTTTCTGCTTTAAAGTGGCCTTTGGAAAAGGGGCATTTTGCCCCCCTTTCCATCAAGAAATACAGACAGACGTTCTTTGAAAATGAAGTTGTGTAGCCGTCAAGTTTGGCAGCCGCAATTTCGCCGGATTTTCACATAAAATCTGTAAAAAAATATTGTTTAATTCGTCCCGAATTAACTTCGGGGCAACAAAATTAATGTAACGTGAACTACGAATTATTTATTAGGTCCGGTTCACAAGAAGTTGATTTTGCCCTACTAAAGGATGGAAAGCTCATCGAGCTCCACAAGGAAGAGGAGGACAACAACTTTACGGTTGGCGATGTATTTTTGGCCAAGATCCGTAAGACGGTCCCCGGGCTCAATGCGGCCTTCGTAAACGTGGGCTACGAGAAGGATGGTTTTTTGCACTATCACGATCTGGGCCCCAAAGTGCTTTCGCTGCTTAAGTTTGTAAAAAGCGTAAGCTCGGGCAAGTTGAAGGACTACACCCTGGATAACTTCCCCTTTGAGAAAGAGATTGATAAAAACGGCAACATAAACGATGCCCTGAAAAGCAATCAATCCATCCTGGTCCAAATAGTAAAGGAACCCATTTCCACCAAGGGCCCGCGCATAAGTTCCGAGCTTTCCATAGCCGGAAGGTATATCGTGCTGGTTCCATTTTCCGATCGCGTTTCCGTTTCACAGAAAATAGAGAGCAATGAGGAAAAAAGCCGGTTGAAACGCCTGATTATGAGCATAAAACCCAAGGGGTTTGGCGTCATTATCCGCACCGTGGCCGAGGGCAAAAAAGTAGCAGAACTGGACAAAGACTTACAGAACCTTACAGATCGCTGGACGGCGATGTGTAAAAAACTAAAAGGGGCGCACCACCCTTCAAAAGTGCTGAGTGAGCTAAACAGGGGAGCTTCCATCATCCGAGATATGTTCAACGATTCATTCTCCGCAATACATATTGACGACGAGACCCTTTACTTGCAAATAAAAGATTATGTGCAGGAAATTGCACCGAAAAAAGAAAATATCGTAAAGTTTTATGACAGTAATGTTCCGATATTTGAGAAATTCGGAATTGAAAGACAGATCAAGACTTCCTTCGGAAAAACCGTATCGGGTAGCAAAGGAGCCTACCTGGTAATAGAGCACACCGAAGCCATGCACGTGATAGATGTGAACAGCGGCAACCGAAGCAACAAGCAGAAAACACAAGAGGGCACCGCCCTGGAAGTGAATATGATTGCGGCAACCGAGGTGGCCAGACAGCTCAGGCTGCGCGATATGGGCGGTATAATTGTGATCGATTTTATCGATATGGCAAATGCCGGCCACCGCAAGCAGCTCTATAACCACCTTCGCAACGAGATGAAGGACGATAGGGCCAAACACAAGATCCTGCCCCCGAGCAAATTTGGGTTAATACAGATAACCCGCCAGCGCGTGAGGCCTGAAATGAACATCAAAACTCGCGAGGAAGACCCCAGCAATGGTGGCAATGGCGAGATTGAAGCGCCTATCGTCGTGATAAATAGAATTAACGAAGAGGTCAAGCGCCTTTTCAAAAAAGACTATAAAAAGATCACCCTTAATACGCATCCTTTTATAGCGGCCTTTTTGACCAAAGGTTTCCCAAGTGTGCGCACCAAATGGTTTTTGGAGCACAAAAAGTGGGTAAAGATACAACCTCGGGATGCTTATACCTATCTCGAATATCACTTCCACGATAAAAACGGGGAATTGATCAAATAACCCCAAACCCCTTTTGAAGATTTACTTCGGAAGGGGTTTTTTTGTGCTCCACGCCTGCCTGCGCCTATAACGGCATGGCAGGCAGGCCCGGCCCCTCCCAACCGGAGGGGAGATTTTGCGGGATCGTTATAAGCCATTTTGGATCTTGGCTCGTGGTACTTGGTGCCTTCAGGAACTATTGTCCCAAACATCTATTTTCTTTGTGGTCTTTGTGATGAACATTGCGTCCTTTGTGGTTAATTTTACCACAGAGTTCACCAAGAAGACACAAAGCACACAAGGAGAAGCGAACTATTTTTAAAGAATTGAACACCCACAAAACATACACCGTTGAAGAAGCTACAAGACGAATGGAGCGCTACTGTGCCTATCAAGAGCGCTGCCATAAGGAAGTGCGCCAAAAACTCTACGAAATGCGGATGATCCCCGCCGCCGTTGACCAGATCATCGACCACCTGCTACGGCATGATTTTTTAAACGAAACCCGTTTTGCGCAGACCTTTGCCCGTGGCAAGTTCCGGGCAAAAAAGTGGGGCCGAAACCGCATTGTACGGGAGCTGAAACTTCGCGATATTTCAAAATTCAACATCCAGATTGCCCTAAAGGAAATACCGGATGCCGAATATTACAAAACCTTTGAAGCCCTGGCAGAAAAGCGATTGCAACAATTGGCTTCAGAAAAAAATCTTCAGAAAAAACGCAAAAAACTGGCCGATTATCTATTGTATCGCGGATGGGAGAGTGAGTTGGTGTATGGGAAGGTTGGGGAAATTTCCAAATAATACTTATCGATTACTATTCAATTTCTATCCGAAAAATCGGCATCAAATTAATCCAGAAGTAGGCTCCACTGCGCTCAGCCTGACATCGGTACTGAAATTTGTCTTATAATTTTAGCAACAAACAATAATCCGGCAAGAATTAAATATTAAAAGAAGCCCCCAGATTCACGGCAAACTGGTTATGTAGCTTTTCGGCAGGGGTGAGGGTGTCGGTATTGTATTTGGCGAAGGGTATGCTAAACTCAGTAAAAACACCAAAACCACTGGTAAAAAAGTAACGCGCGCCCAAATGGCCGCCAAAGTTCTTTAGGCTTACATAAAGGCCCGGGTATACATCAAACCGTGGGTCAACGTTAATCACATTCCCGAGGTTGGCGTTAAAGCGGCCGCGGAAATCAAAACGGTCCCTAAACTCGGCAAAGGGTTTCTCGTTGCCTTCCAGATCGCGCACCTTGTCCACACCCAACAGATAGGTGGAGGCCAAGCCGAGGGAGATGTTCTCGCCCACGCCAAAATCGAGGCTTCCCGTAATGCCGGTGCCATTTTGCTGAAAATTGGCACCCACCTGGAATTTTACATCGCCTGCCCCCGTGTAGGCCTGGGCAAGGGCCATTTGCACAGAGAGAAACAGCAAAACCGTAGCAAAAGATTTCATAATTCTTAAGATTTTATAGGAAAGATACTCAATTCCGCAGTAATTAGAGTGATTTGTGGGTGCGAACAACGGCCTGCGCGTTCTTCCAATCAATCCATTTCTGGCCTTTCAGCTTGCGCATCAATTGGTCAAAATAGCGCATGATGGCAATGTTGTAAACGGCTTTCGCCAAATTTTTCGGGTTTCGGGCCATGGCGCGAAGGCTCATGGAAAAACCGGGCGTTACGTAGCGCATATAGTGCCAATAGCCTTCGGGCATATACAATACGTTGCCGTGTTCCAAATGGGTTTTGTAGCCTTTGGCCTTTTTCAGGGCGGGCCATTTTTCGTAATCGGGATCGTGGAAGTCAATATCCTCCCGTGTTATCAGCGAATGGGGAATTTTATAGAGGTAGTCGTTCTGTTTTTGGTCAAAAAGGATCACTTCCTTTTTTCCGTGGAAGTGGAAATGGAAGATATTGGCCAGATCGATGTCATAGTGCATAAAGGTATATGAATCCCTGCCGCCGAAAAAGAGCATGGGCAGGCCCTTCATCAATTTCAGGCCAAAATCTGGGTAGTTGAAATCGTTTTGGAGTTGTGGCACTTCCTTTAGAATATTCCACAGAAAAATACGGTACTTGGTAGGTTCTTTTTTGAGCAGCTCGATATATTCGGCCATTTTCATGGTGGCGTGCGGCTCGTTAAAACCGTCCTTATGGCTCACGGGGCGGTTGTCATAAAGCGGTACCGTTTTATCGCCCGCCACTTGGGCCATATAATCCAGGTCCCACTTATCATAGGCCGGCCAATCCTCAATAAACCGTTCAATGACAACGGGTTTTTGGGGCTTGAAATATTTCTTTAGAAAATCTTCCTTGGTAATGGTCGTTACCCTGTCTATTTCCTGTAATTGCATAGCTTGTGTTCAACTCCCAAATTTACAAATCCTATGGAAAAGAAGCATGAGTCGTTAGTACAACTTTAAGTTTTAAAATAAAAAATCCCAGATTTCTTTTTAGAAATCTGGGATTTTATTTTTTCTTGAAAAATACGTGTTCCTAATCTGCCAACACCATTACGCGGTTGTTGTTGCACTCTACGGTGCCACCTGAAATTTGAAGCACCCATTTGTCTCCTTCCTTGGAAAACTTCTTTTCAAAACCTTCGGCAATGGTGGGGTTTCCCTTGAATTTCACCTTGCCTTCCTGCAAGACCGAAACTATGGCCGCGTGGTTGTTCAGCATTTGAAATTCGCCTTCCACACCCGGCACGGTAATGCTTTCAACTTCGCCTGCCACTAAAGAGGCCTCGGGGGTTACTATTTCTAAGTACATCTTTTCAATTATGAATTATGAATTATGAATTCAGAATGATTTTTAATTCATAATTCTGAATTCATAATTCTGAATTAATTTACGCTTCCGCAAGCATTTTCTCACCGGCGGCAATGGCTTCCTCGATGGTTCCTTTTAGGTTGAAGGCTGCTTCTGGAAGGTGATCCAGTTCGCCGTCCATAATCATGTTAAAGCCCTTAATGGTTTCCTTGATATCAACCAAAACCCCGGGAATACCGGTAAACTGCTCGGCCACGTGGAAAGGCTGTGAAAGGAAACGCTGCACACGGCGCGCACGGGCCACGGCAAGTTTATCTTCTTCAGAAAGTTCTTCCATACCAAGAATGGCGATAATGTCCTGAAGTTCCTTATAGCGCTGCAAAAGCTCTTTTACGCGCTGGGCACAAGCGTAATGCTCCTTGCCAAGGATTGATTCGGTAAGGATACGCGAGGTAGAATCCAACGGATCTACCGCTGGGTAAATACCAAGCTCTGCAATTTTACGTGAAAGTACCGTGGTAGCGTCCAAGTGGGCAAAGGTTGTGGCCGGAGCCGGGTCAGTAAGGTCATCCGCAGGTACGTAAACCGCTTGTACGGAAGTAATCGATCCTTTTTTGGTAGAAGTAATACGCTCCTGCATAGCCCCCATCTCGGTGGCCAGGGTAGGCTGGTAACCCACCGCCGATGGCATACGCCCTAAAAGTGCAGACACCTCTGAACCTGCTTGTGTAAAACGGAAAATATTGTCAACGAAGAAAAGAACGTCCTTTCCTTGGCCGTCGCCGGCGCCATCGCGGAAATATTCGGCAATGGTCAAACCTGAAAGGGCCACACGGGCACGGGCTCCTGGGGGTTCGTTCATCTGTCCGAACACAAAGGTTGCCTTGGATTCTTTCATCGCTTTTTTGTCAACCTTGGAAAGGTCCCATCCGCCGGCTTCCATAGAGTGCATAAAATCCTCGCCGTATTTTATAATGCCAGATTCAAGCATTTCGCGAAGCAGGTCGTTCCCTTCACGGGTACGTTCCCCTACACCAGCGAATACTGAAAGACCACCGTGGCCTTTCGCAATATTGTTGATCAACTCCTGGATAAGTACCGTTTTACCTACACCGGCACCACCGAAAAGACCAATTTTACCACCTTTTGCATAAGGCTCAATAAGGTCGATTACTTTAATACCTGTAAAGAGTACTTCGGTAGAAGTTGAAAGATCTTCAAATTTTGGAGCCTCACGGTGAATGGGAAGCCCATTGTCACCAGCTTTTGGCAGGTTGCCGATCCCGTCAATGGCATCGCCAATTACGTTAAAAAGCCTGCCGTACACCTCGTCGCCTATGGGCATTTGGATGGGTGCTCCGGTTGCCACGGCATCTGCCCCACGGCTAAGGCCGTCTGTAGAGTCCATGGAGATGGTACGGACCATATTCTCTCCAATGTGCGATTGAACTTCAAGAACCAATTTGCTTCCGTGGTTATCAACTTCCAAGGAGTCATAAATTTTTGGAAGTTCGCCGTCGCCGTCAAACGCAACGTCAACTACCGGGCCAATAATCTGGGCAACTTTTCCTGTAACTTGTGACATGAGTAACTGTTTATTTTTTAGTTATCTAAGGGCATAAAAACAGCCCTTTTTTTTAACGGCCTACCCCTTCGGTTAGGCAGGTGCAAAGATAGTTTTTTCTGGATAAATATTGCAATGGAATTTTTAAAAAAAAGCGATGCGTGAATAGAGCTGATCACACGGGTTTTAAAAACCTGTCAACACCTGTAAAATCATAGCTTTTCGCACAACCTTCTGACCTCTTTGGAATATTGGGAAATAATTTTTTTCTGAAGTGCATCCTTTTTTGATATTTTCCGTCCATCAATTTCAACAACAGGCGTGAGCTCGCCCATGGTGCCGGTGGCGAAAACCCCATCGGCATTGTAAAATTGCGCGAGGGTAAGGTCTGCTTCGGTAATATCAATCTGGTTGTTTCGGCACATTTCAATTACCGAATTGCGCGTTATTCCGGGAAGGCAGGCATGTGCAAAAGGAGTAAAAACTTTTCCTTGTTTAACCATAAAAAGGTTGCTGCCGTTCAGCTCGGCCACAAAGCCGCGCTCATCAAGCATTAATCCGGCATCTTTTCCGGCCACATTGGCCTGTATCTTTGCTATGATATTGTTCAGCAAATTGTTGTGGTGAATCTTGCTGTCCAAAAACTGGGGCGCGTTCCGCCGCTGGCTGCTGCTTATTACTTTTATGCCGTGGTCGTTGTCGTATACCAACGGTTTCCATTCGGCCAAAACAATTAGACAGGAGCCGTTTTGGTTCAGTCGTGGATCCATGCCGCTGGTTATTTTTTCGCCCCGTGTCAACGTTAAACGTATGTGGGTATCGTCTGTCATGCCGTTGGCATCCAAGGTTTGCTTGATGGCTTTTTTGATAAAGTCTTTGGAAGGAATATCCGTAAAGGCCAAGGTTTTTGCCGACTCGTGCAAACGGGTGAGGTGTGCGTTTAAACACACCACGCCCTCGGGGTACACGCGGAGGCCTTCCCAAACGGCGTCGCCGCCCTGCACCGAGCTGTCAAAGACAGAGATTTTGGCTTCGCTCCGGGGGTATAATTTATCTTTTATAAAAACCTGGATGTTGTCGTTTTTGGGGTTGGATTGTTGTAGCATTCTTTTTAGTTATGGGTTTTGTGATTTTTGCCTAAGCTTCTTCATTAAATAAAACCTTGGCTTTTAAAATTTCATAGTAGGGCATGGCCTCTTCCAAAAGTGGTTCCAAATGTTGGGGAAGGGGCTGCGAGCTGCTTTTCTGCACGGCGAAACCTTGGCTATTGTGAACATTTTTGTACCAATGTTTTGCCCAGATGCCATCTTCGGGTATTCCGCCTTTTTTCCAACGGAGCATTTTTTCGGAAAAAGGAATGTTCAAATGGCCGCAAAGTTTTTTGAGATAGGTCTCGGGGTTTTTCAGAAGTTCATCACTATCGATCACTATGGGCGCTCTTCCGTTGTTCTTCAAAAAAAGAAACAGTTCTGAAGCTTTTTTGATACCAATATCGTTCAAGGTCGGGCTGTGGATGACTTTGGAAAAGGAAGCGATCAATTTTTTGGGATGGCGAATAAGGATGACATTTTCCCAATCCAGAATAAACTTAGGCGTTTCGGTAAGATAATGATGCGCCATTCCCTTGACGAAAACATTTTTCTTTTCGGAAAGAGCATGGATGCCATCCACCACCTTTTCTTCACGAAGTTCCATGGTCTGCAAAATTTCGGTTTGGGATGGGTGCTCCGTTTGCAGCTTGGCATTTTTCAGGTAAAAGCCATAGAAAGGCTCGTCAAGCACTATCATATCATCGCGTTGGGCGAAGGCATACATAAGTGCCGTGGAAAGATTGCGTGGCCCGGAAATGAGGTTGATTACTTTCATTGCCTAAAAATAAGGCACTTAAAAGAATAATTGTAACAATTGGCCCAAAAGATTTACTAATGAAGTATGAAAAAAATAATCACAATAAACGCGCTGGTGTGGGCGGCGGTTCTTATCGGCTCGGCAATTTTATTCAGGGAAAATCCGAATTTCCCCTATTTCCTATTGGGAGCCGTCTTGGCCTTTGCCATTGTCCATGGGCTTCTTCAACAGAATTTGGGAAAACATAGGAACTGCCTGAAAGATTGATTTTACTCTACCGTAACCGATTTTGCCAAGTTTCGCGGCTGGTCTACATTTCTGCCCAGCATTACTGCAATATGGTATGAAAGCAATTGCAGTGGAATAGTGGTAACCAACGGTGATAAGGCCTCTGGGGTGTGTGGAATCTCCATCACGTAATCGGCCATTTCGCGTACGGCCGTATCGCCTTCAGAAACTACAGCGATAATCTTTCCCTTTCGAGCCTTGATCTCCTGGATATTGCTTACCACTTTGTCATAATGGTCGCTTTTTATGGCAATGACCACCACGGGCATTTGTTCGTCGATCAGGGCGATTGGGCCGTGCTTCATTTCGGCGGCGGGATAACCTTCGGCGTGGATATATGAAATTTCCTTCAGCTTTAGTGCACCCTCAAGGGCCACGGGGAAATTATAGCCGCGCCCTAAATAAAGGAAGTTGCGGGCATCCTTATATTCGGCGGAAATCTCCTTGATTTTATCCTCGGTCTGCAGCGCCTCATCAACCCTGTCGGGAATGAGTTCCAATTCGTGGAGGTACAACATAAAGTCGCGATGCGAAATGGTGCCTTTGGCCTTGGCTAGACGCAATGCTATCATGGCCAGCACCGTGATCTGGGTAGTAAAAGCCTTGGTTGAGGCCACGCCTATCTCGGGCCCCGCATGGGTATAAGTACCGCTGTGGGTTTCGCGGCTAATGGTTGATCCCACTACGTTGCAAATCCCATAAACAAAGGCTCCTTTAGATTTTGCCAGTTTGATGGCGGCCAAAGTATCTGCCGTTTCCCCGCTTTGGGAAATAGCGATTACCACATCCTTTTCTGAAATAATGGGATTGCGATATCTAAACTCTGAAGCATATTCTACCTCCACGGGAATGCGAGCCAAATCTTCAAAGATATATTCGGCCACCAGGCCGGCATGCCAGGAGGTGCCACAGGCCACGATTATGATACGGTTGGCGGTGGTGAATTTTTCAATATAATCCTCCAGGCCGCCTAGCCTTACTATGCCCTGCTCTGCTAGGAGTCTTCCGCGGTAAGTATCTTTTATTACCGAAGGCTGCTCGTAAATCTCCTTCAGCATAAAGTGGTCGTAACCGCCTTTTTCTATTTGCTCGAGGTTTAGTTGTAGCTCCTGAACGTAGGGTGCCACCAGCTTGTCGTCCTTTATTTTACGTACCTTAACATCGCGACCCAGCCGGATGATGGCCATTTCCTCGTCTTCCAAATAGATGGCGTTGTTGGTAAATTCAATAAATGGCGAGGCATCACTGGCCACAAAATATTCATCGTTTCCTATCCCTATGGCCAGCGGGCTTCCAAGTTTGGCAACCACAATCTCATCAGGTTTTTTTCGGTCAAAAAGGGCGATGGCGTAGGCGCCCACCACTTGGTTGAGTGCGATCTGTACGGCCTTGCCAAGCTTTACCTTTTCATTTTTTTGAATATCTTCAATAAGGTTTACCAGAACTTCCGTATCGGTATCGGAGGTAAAGGTATAGCCGCGCTTGAGCAATTCCTTTTTAAGCGAATCGTAATTTTCGATAATCCCGTTGTGGATGATCACCAAGTCGCCGCTGTTTGAACAGTGTGGGTGGCTGTTTACATCGTTGGGCACGCCGTGGGTGGCCCAGCGGGTATGGCCAATACCAAGGTTTCCCTCGCGGGAAATTTCATCTTCACACTTGGCCTCCAGGTCTGAGACCTTTCCTTTTGTTTTGCAGAGCTGGATGTCGCTACCGTCAAAAAGAGCGATTCCCGCACTGTCATAACCTCGGTATTCCAGGCGTTTCAGCCCGTTGAGAATGATGGGGTATGCTTCTTTCTTGCCTATATATCCTACAATTCCACACATAAGCGGGTATTAATTATTTGGGTTCTGTATAATAGATTTGGAGTTTCAGTCTTTTTTCTGAATTGGGGGCGGCATTGCCATAGAGTATGGTTCCTTCGGGCGAAACCACCGCGCTGGAGGGTACCTGTTCTGCTTTTGGTGGATGCGGTTCCCCAATTTTTTGGGTGGTTCGTATTTTTACATTTTGTGAAACTACGATCCCCAGTGGCACATTGGTGCTGTCTTTGTTGATAAGGTTGCTTATGTGGCTGGTGATCTTCATTTTGTAATATTCGCCCTGGCCGTCACTGCCACGCTGCAGCTTTCCGAAGTGATTGGAATATGCCTGGGCCGGTTCCAGACCGTTTGTGGGGTCCAGTAGATAATCTTCAAGCACATTGCTGTTTTTCAGGTCGTAAATGATGATCCTTTCGGGTTCGGTAGCCCCACCGGGAACGCGGTTTTTATTGACGTAAAAAATGAGATTGGCTTCATTGACAATCCATTTTTTGGTACGGAGCATTTCCAGTTCATCGGCCACGCCGTTGTTGTCATTGTCTTCTCCAAAAAGCTCGACGACCGAGAGTATGCCCTCCCCGCCGCGCAGGTACAGATCGGGTTCGCCGTTGATGGTATCGGGGTTTTCTACGGCATTTTGAACTTCCTGTGGCAATGGTTGGTTTTGGAAGGTGTTTACGTTTATACCGCCAAAATTCAATTTAAACTCGTCATTTTTGCGCTCTTCGGGGTTGTCGTCATCCTCATAACTGTAGTAAAGCGTGACGTAAGCTTTTGAAACATCAAAGATGAACAGGCTGCCGTTGTCGGTAGGGGCATCTACCTTAAAATATAGTCCGCGCAGATAGTTTTTGAAATTGTTGCTGTTGCGCAACTCTTCGGTCCCTGCCATGGCAATAACCTTCTCCTGAAAAAATGTAGAATCGAGTTTCACCCGCAGGCCGGGGGCGAGTTTCTTTTCATCATCGGTGTCTTTATAAAACACGTAGCCTCTGTCATTGGGTTTAAACTCCTGTACTGAGCCCAGCTGCTGGCCAAGAAATTGATCAAAAGTAGCCTGTTGATCGCTAAAGTAGTTCTGCAATTCCTGGAAACCCGACTCGGGGTCATAAGTCCTCAAGTAATAATCAGATTCAAAAATGTCGATGTTAATGGGCGAGGTGCCGTAAATGCTGTCAAGTTCATAAGTAGTGGTGCTATCTACCGTGGTGGCGGTACTGAAATAGGGCAGATAAACGAACGCACTATCCAGTACGGCATTCTCACCGAATTCAGGATTGTTCTTTTCCAGGGTGAGCTGCGATAGTAGGCTTATGGTAGATTTGCCGTAGATGGGGCTGTTGTACACCCCCAATTGATAGGCCGGAAGCCGGTTGGTCTGCACTGGGGCAAATCTTTGGCTGTAGGCAATTACGGTATGCGAATCGTCCAAAATGCCATTGGGAATTTCGGGGCCCAATATTTCAGACCCTATTATACTGCTGTCCTGTTCGCAGGAAGAAAGGGTGATGATCAGAAACAGGATTGTTCCGGCAATGGGCAACAAGTTTTTTATTTTCATTTGCAAATTTTCTATTTGGTAAAAAGCGATTCAGAAGCGAAACGAATTGGTTCTAAAGTGTATATCGTTTTTATGGGCGGACTTCAGCACTGTTTTTGTCAGAAACCGCATCGGTGGGTTACAACGTGGGTTCTTATTTTTTATTTTAAAACTTTGTCGCGGTAAAAGTCTAAATAAGCCTGGGAAAAATTTTCCATATTATGATATTTTAACACAGGTTTGTCCAAAGATTTAAGGTATTCCTCGAGTTCTTCGGGAATTTCTTCTGAACCAATAATAACGGCATCCGAATTTTTTATGGCAGACTTCATCAGGTTGACATAGGTAGGTTCTTTAAAATCTTCCAGGGCCGATTCTTCAATCGCATCAAATTTGAGCTTATCAATTGTGTTGTTGGCCAAGGTGCCCTCAAAGCCCTGGTTGTAGACCGATGTGACGATCTTGCTGTTTTCAAAAAGAGGCTCGTGGCCGTAGTAATTGCGCAAATAGAGCGGCAAAAATGAGGCCAGCCAGCCATGCACGTGTATGATGTCTGGGGCCCAGTTCAGCTTTTTAACGGTCTCGGCCACCCCTTTGGCAAAGAAAATGGCGCGCTCGTCATTGTCTTTGTAGAAATTGCCGTCTTCATCGGCATAGGTAGCCTTTCTCTTAAAATAGTCGTCATTGTCAATAAAATATACCTGGATGCGCTCCTTGGGAATGGAGGCCACCTTGATGATCAGGGGCATATCCAAATCGTTTATTACCAGGTTCATGCCCGAAAGCCGGATTACCTCGTGCAGCTGGTGCCTTCTTTCGTTAATATTGCCGTAGCGGGGCATAAAAATGCGTATTTGACCGCCATTGTTGTTTATCATCCGGGGAGCTTCAAACGCCATGGAAGAAATCTCGGTCTCTGGAAGGTAGGGAATAACTTCGGAAGACACATACAAGACTCTTTTATCTTTCATTTATCGGGGTTTTATGTATTATGGTTATGCCCCAAAAGCTTAGAGGGGCTTAAAAACACGCAAAATTACGAAAATTTATGTAGATTGTCTTGAATAACTTAATTTTGCCCGCTCTCAATTCAATTTTATGGTAATATATACCGAGAAAGAAACTTTGGCGCGGGCCTTATCTCCCCTTCGCAAAAATGGAACGATAGGTTTTGTGCCCACCATGGGGGCGCTGCACCAAGGCCATATTTCATTGGTAAAACAGGCGCTGGCCGAGAATGACTGGGTTGTGGTGAGCATTTTTGTCAACCCCACACAGTTTAACAACAGCACCGATCTCGAAAAATATCCCCGCACCCCAAAGGAAGATCTCGCACTACTGGAAAAAATTGATGCGCGTTTAATTGTCTATCTGCCGGCAGTGAGCGATCTGTATGGCGAGTCGGTCGCCGCCCGGGCCTATGATTTTGGAGGATTGGAGTTGGGAATGGAAGGCAAACACCGGCAGGGTCACTTTAATGGGGTGGCAACGGTGGTGAGCAAACTTCTCGGCATCGTGGGGCCCCATACGGCCTACTTTGGTGAGAAGGATTTTCAGCAGCTGCAAATTGTAAAACAACTGGTAGCCCTGGAAAAGCTGCCCGTCAAGATTTCTGGATGCCCTATCCTCAGGGAAGAAAATGGACTGGCCATGAGCTCGCGCAACAAACGATTGAGCGATGTTCAATACCAAGAGGCAGCCTTGATCCATAAAACCCTTAAGGAAGTTCGTGACAAATTTTCTGACACAAGTCTCGCCGAGCTCCATGCCCTGGTTGCGGAACGATTTTTGCGCAACCCACATCTGGAACTGGAGTATTTTGAAATCGCCAACGAAGATACCCTGCAACCGGCCAGAGAAAAACACAGCGGCAGCAAATACCGCGCCTTTATTGCGGCCTATGCGGGAGAAGTGAGGCTGATAGATAATATGCCGCTAAATTAATATCTTTGCACCATGCAAATACACGTAGTAAAATCTAAAATCCATAGGGTAAAGGTTACCGGGGCCGACCTAAATTACATAGGCAGTATAACCATTGATGAGGATTTGATGGACGCCGCCAACATCATTGAAGGCGAAAAGGTCCAGATAGTAAACAATAACAATGGGGAACGGCTTGAAACCTACGCCATCCCCGGCCCGCGAAAGAGCGGTGAAATTACCTTAAATGGCGCAGCCGCAAGACGCGTGGCGCCCGGTGATGTGCTTATCCTTATCACCTATGCCATTATGGACCAGGAAGAGGCCAAAAACTTCCGTCCGGCCCTTGTCTTTCCTGACGAGGAAACCAACTTACTCCAATAAAATTGCGACGCAAACTCTCCAAATTTCTACAGATCGCCGTGCCTCTGGGTTTGGGGGTATTTCTAATCTGGTATGTGTACCAATCCTTCACGCCACAACAGCTTGCCGAGACCCGAAAGTACTTTGCCGATGCCAACTACGGTTTTGTTCTGCTCTCGGTTATCCTGAGCGTATTGAGCCATATTTCGCGCGCCTATAGATGGAATTTTATGCTGGAACCATTGGGTTACCGCACCAGCCTGGCCAACAATTTTATGGCAGTATCGGTAGCCTATTTAATGAATGTGTTTATCCCGAAAAGCGGCGAGCTATCACGAGGCATCATATTAGACAAATATGAAGGGGTGCCGTTTCAAAAGGGCTTTGGCACCATAATTTCCGAAAGGGTGGTTGATCTGGTTTTCTTGTTGATCTTTACCATGGCCGCCCTGATCATAAAATTTGACGTACTTTTTGATTATGTGGCGCAAGGCATCACCAAAAGGATGCTCTATTTTCTGCTGGCCGTCCTGCTCGCCATGCTTGTAGCGGTGCCATTGTATCTCAAATTTTCAAAATCCAACGTAAACCGTAAACTCTGGAATTTTGTAAAAGGCCTTAAGGAAGGCGTTCTCAGCATCATAAAAATGCGGAAAAAGGGCGCATTCCTGCTGCACACATTTGTGATCTGGGGGTTGTACCTTCTCTCTTTCTATACCGCCATGCACGCTCTCCCAGATACCGCAGACATTCCGTTT
>CAYSLM010000026.1:9192-26225 GCA_964431895.1 uncultured Aequorivita sp. | reverse complement strand
TTAAACGGAAAATACACCATCTTCGGAAAGGTGACCAAGGGAATGGACGTGGTGGAGGAAATCTCAAAAGTGAAAACCGACGATGGGGATTGGCCGTTGAACAATATTTATATTACGGCTAAGGTGATTGAATAGGGAAATCTAAATTCCAAATCCCAAATCCCAAATCCCAAATCCCAAATTACAAGCTACAAACCCGCCTGCCGGACGCGCAGGTTCCGAATTCCAAGCAAAAGATCAGAGGGGTTGTCTTGTAAAAAGTTTATCCAATTATTCTTCTAAACTTTTAAGCCCATAAACTTTTCAACCTATAAACAGCAAAAATCATCAACCTTCCAACTCATCCTTCCTATAAATACTGGGCAACGAAAGATTGAAATAAACCGCCAGTAGTCTAACTATCATCACGATAGACCCCGAAATCACGACGATAAAGTCTTCCCGCAATGGGGAATAAAGCAGCAGAAAATAGGCCGAAGCCCCAAGGATACAGGCCGTGGCGTATATTTCCTTTCTGAAGATGATAGGGATTTCATTACAGAGAATATCGCGCAGCACCCCGCCAAAACAGGCCGTCATCGTACCCAAGGCAATACAGATGATGGGGTGGAAACCGGCAGCAATCCCCGAATCTACCCCCACAATGGTATAGAGGGCAATCCCGATGGTATCAAACAAGAAAAGGGAACGCCTTATATACCCAAGCCGTTTTCTGAAAACAACGGCAAAAACTGTAGAGGCCAGGATCACGTACACATAGGTCAGGTTCCGCATCCAGGCTATGTTGGCATCAATAAGAATGTCACGAAGCGTACCCCCGCCCACCGCAGCCACAAAGGCAATTATCAATATACCGAAGGGGTCCAACCGCTTGTTTAGCGCCGTGAGCACTCCGGAAATGGCGAACGCAATGGTCCCGAGAATATCTATGAGCAATATTAGCTTCACATGTTTTGTGTAAAATGGTTATAATCGCGCAGTACCGTATCTATATAGGGCCTATCATATAAGGTAGAGGAAGTCTGCAAAATGCTTTCCACCTTTTGCCGAAGCATATTCAAGGTTTTATGGTCATGAGATTGCAAGGCTATCAAATAAGTCTCCTTGATAAGCCGTACGTCCTTATCGGTAAGTTGTGTAACGTTTAGGAAAGTAGGCTGGTAATCGTCGGCAATTTCTTCCAAAACGGTATGGCTTATCTTTACGCGGTTCTTGGTGCTTATTACCACGGTGCCCGCCGCATGGTCGCCAACGCGCTGGCCCCTTTGCGAAAAAATAATGAACAGCAGCCCAATAGAGCCCAGGAAAATCCAGATATCCACCAGTCGTAGCATCCACCGCACCAAATAGTCACTCCAGCGGGCAGGGTTTCCATCCATCTTTACCACTCGGGTCTTGAGGGCCATCTTGCCCACGGTCCGGCCGTCAAAAAGGATGTGCATATACAGGGAATAGAACATCACGGGCAAAAGCAGCAATTGCTGAAGGCCAAAGACCGTCCAATGGTCGCTCAAAGCCATATCCATAGCCTCGGTGGCCAGTTCAACCAAATAGAAATAGACAAAAAACAGAAAAAAATCGATCAAAAAAGCGAGTATGCGTTCGCCCACACTTACAATCTTATAATCCAGATTTACGTTTTGGGCGGTATTGATCTCAAGGTTTGCCATGTAAAAGCAAGTGGTTATATTTAACGCAAATTTACAGTAGATGCGCGAAGCGGCATTCGTCAAGCAAAATAAGGAAAAATGGATTGCATTTGAAAAGGCAATCACACTTAATTCCAAAATAAGTCCAGACCAACTGGCAGACCACTATATACAGCTTACCAACGATTTGGCATACGCGCAAACCTATTATCCCGAAAGCAAGACCCTGCAATATTTGAATTCACTCGCCTCGCAGACGCACCAAAAAATCTATAAAAACCGGAAGGAGACCAAAAATCGTATCGTCGCTTTTTGGAAATATGAATTCCCGCTTTTTTTCCGCCAGTACCACCGTATGCTGTTTTATTCGTTTTTGATCTTTGCCACCGCTACGGCCATAGGCGCAATATCTGCCCTGAACGACGATTCGTTTGTACGGCTTATCTTGGGCGATAGTTACGTAAATGAAACCCTTGACAATATAGAAAAGGGCGACCCCACCGCCATTTACAAAAGTGGAAGCGAAATAGGTACCTTTCTCGGCATCACCATCAACAACATCAGGGTGGCGTTTCTGGCCTATGCCTTTGGGGTGATCACCTCATTGGGAACGGCCTACCTGCTGTTCAGCAACGGCGTGATGCTGGGTGCCTTTTTTGCGTTTTTCCATAACCGCGACCTGTTATTTGAGGCGTCAAAAAATGTGTGGCTGCACGGCACCATTGAGATTTCGGTCATCGTGGTTGCGGGTTGTGCAGGCCTGGTGATGGGCAATAGCATCCTGTTTCCCAAAACCTATTCGCGGAAAGTATCTTTTCTAAAGGGTGCCAAAGATGGCCTGAAGATCGTGGTAAGTACCATTCCGTTTTTTATCTTGGCCGGCTTTATTGAGGGTTTTATTACCCGTTACAGCAATATGCCTGTGTGGCTGGCCATGGTCATTATCCTTGGCTCCCTGGCTCTTATTGTTTATTATTATATCCTCTATCCCATTATCCTTGAAAGAAAGCATGCAGCATAACCATATACCGCTCAAACAACGGCGCGACGTCGGTCAGATCATTACCGCCTATTTTGATTTTTTTAAACAGAACCTCAAGCCCTTCCTCAACATTTTTATTAGCTACAACGGGCTTTTTATACTCGGCTTTCTCCTGGTTAGTTATTTGATGGTCACGGGTTTTGTGGGCCTATATATAGCCACGCCAGATTCGGGGCAGGGGAACGCCCACGCTTCCTCGGAAATGTATTTTGTATTTGGGTTTCTGGGTTTCTTCTTTCTATTTATTGTTACGGCCATTCTCAATTATAGCCTGGCTGCCGTTTATACTATTGAATACGAGCGCCACAAAGGCCCTGCTTTTGAAAAAGCCAAGGTATGGCAGTTGATAAGGCAGAATCTGGGCCGGATATTTCTCTTTATTATTTTGATGATGCTGCTCTACCTATTGGTCATGGGCGTGGGCGTGGTGCTGGCCTTTATCCCCATTTTGGGCACCTTGGCCTATTATCTGTTGATTCTGGGGTTTACCAGTTGGATGGGCCTGTCGTTTATGGCCATGCTCAACGAAAACAAGGATGTGGCCGATGCCTTTGGGGAAGGCTGGAAATTGCTCACAAAATTTTTCTGGAAAAGCGTGCTTTCCAATCTGGTGATTGGGCTACTGCTGGCCATCCTATTTATGGTGGTATTGATGGTGCCCGGCATTCTGATAGGGGTGTATGCCTTCCATGCTTCGGAAAGCGGAATAGACCTGGCCCAATCGCCGGTGGCCAACATAATCTGGACCATAACCCTGGCCATTCTTTTGATACTCTATACGCTCAACCAGAGTTTAATACAGTTTATCAACGGGGTGCTCTACTTCTCGCTGCACGAGGAAGTCTATAACGAAGCCGCCCGCGAGCGGATTGAAAAAATAGGTTCGGGTGAGTAGACTTTTTTCCATAGTATTTATCTTATTTGCCACGGTGGCCAATGCTTCGGTGGGCGATAGTCTGGCAGTTCGTATAGACCGAAACCCCGTCCCGAAAAGAAATTTTGGCCATGACCTCTCAGAAAAATACGCCGGCAGCCCATTTGATTACGCCGCCGACCCGGGCACTGCAGAAAATTTCCTGGGTCGCGCCATATCCTGGCTCCTAAAGGAAATGGGCGAACTCTTCGGCATACAGCTTTCGCCAGAAGTATTCCAATTGGTAAAGGTCATCGTGTATTCCCTGCTCATAATTCTGGCGGTTTATATTTTGGTGAAGTTGCTTGTGGGCCGCGATGCCTCATCTCTTTTCAGCCGAAAAGCGGCCCAAATGGCTCCGCTTAACATCCAGGAGGAGCATATTGAAAGCATTGACCTGGACCGCTTTATAAACCAAGCGCTCAAGGAAGAAAACTACCGGCTTGCCATTCGGTACATGTACTTAAAATCGCTAAAATTGCTCTCCCTCCACAATAGTATTGACTGGCATTTTGAAAAAACCAACCTCGATTATTATCGCGAAATAAAAAACCCTGCCCTAAAGGAACGCTTCAAAAAAACCTCCTACCTCTACGACAATATCTGGTATGGCGAATATGCCCTGGACCGTTCAGGCTTTGAAAATGCCAAAAAAGATTTTGACCTGTTGAACCAAAACCTGAAAAATGCTGGATAAACGGTCAAAAAAGATACTTATAATCTTCGGGCTGGTACTTTTGGGAATTGTGCTCACCGAAGTGCTGCGCCCCAAACCTATTGACTGGCGCCCCAGCTACACGGCCACAGACAAGATTCCCTTTGGGGGCTATGTGCTCTTCCAAGAAGCGCCAAACCTTTTTCCAAATACTGAAATCAAGGTAGTAGAAAAAGATCCATTCCAGTTTTTGACAGCTAGTACCTACGCTTCAAACTCGGCCTATTTTTTTAACAACAACGAACTGTTTTTTGACAAAAAACAATCGGAAAAGCTGCTCCATTATGCCGAAGCGGGCAACACGGTCTTTATTTCGGCCCGGAATATAGGGTACATTTTGAGCGATTCCCTCGGGATGGCAGTAAACAGCGACTACAAATTGCTGGAGGAGGAAGTTCACCCAAAGCTTTTTGCAGCCAATCTGGCACAGGAAAGCCGCTCCCCCTTCAAAAAAGGTGTTTTCAAAACCAAATTTGAAAAAATAGATACCCTCAACACCCAAGCCCTGGGCTATTTTGAAACCGAAGGCCCTGCACGGGAAGAGATCAACTTCATTCGGGTAAGCCGTGGCAAGGGCAGTTTCCTCATCCACAATCTGCCTGAGGCCTTTTCCAATTATTACCTGCTAAACGGCAACCAGCACTACGCCGCCCAGGTACTTTCTTACTTGAGGGCCGATACCATCTATTGGGACGCCTATCTTAAAACCGGTAAAAAGGTAATAACCTCGCCCATGCGGTTTGTGCTGGACCAAGCCCCCCTGGCCTGGGCCTATTACGTTTTGATTGTGGGACTGTTGGTTTTTGTACTTTTCCGCGGAAAAAGGGAACAGCGCATTGTGCCCGTAATAAAACCATTGGAAAATGCTTCGGTGGCATTTACCAAAACCATTGGCAATCTGTATTTTCAACACAACGATTATAGCAATATCCTGGCCAAGAAGATTACTTATTTCCTTGAGAACATTCGTTCCAAGTATTATCTTGACACCAACAATATTAACGACGATCTCATCAAAAAGCTGGCGTTGAAAAGTGGAAATCCGTTGGAGAAGACTCAAAAATTGATGTTTTTGATTAAACACCTAAAGGAAAAAACAGTGCACGGCCAAGCCGATTTGCTGGAACTCAACAAACAAATAGAAGCATTTAGACTATAACATTATGGAAGAAACCTCAGAAGACCAAATACAATTCAACGCGCGCATCGATCTAAGCGACCTGCAGGAGGCCGTGGAAAAAATCAAGGCCGAACTGGGCAAGGTAATCGTAGGGCAACAGGAAATGCTCGAGATGCTCATCATCTCAATCCTTACAGACGGCCATTCGCTCATTGAGGGCGTTCCGGGGGTAGCAAAAACACTCACGGCCAAGCTGCTGGCCAAGACGCTGGCGGTAGATTTCAGCAGGATTCAATTTACCCCAGACCTGATGCCAAGCGATATTTTGGGCACTTCGGTCTTTAATGTAAAAACAAATGAATTTGAGTTTAAGAAGGGTCCTGTTTTTTCAAACATCGTGCTCATTGACGAGATAAATCGCGCCCCGGCCAAGACCCAGGCCGCCCTATTTGAGATTATGGAAGAGCGCCAGGTTACCATGGACGGAATGGAATACAGAATGAAGCCACCCTTCCTGGTCTTTGCCACCCAAAACCCTATTGAGCAGGAAGGCACCTATGCCCTGCCCGAGGCACAACTGGACCGTTTCCTCTTTAAGATAAACGTTCCCTATCCCAAACTGGTAGAAGAGATACATATTCTTGAAAACGCACATAAACGCAAAAACCAAATGGCACTTGAAGAGGTAAAACCCGTCTTGGATGCCCAGCAGATAGCCGAATACCAAAAAACCATAAAACAGATAATTATCGAGGCCCACCTATTGAGGTATATTGCCGCTATAGTTGACAACACCCGCAGCAATGCCAGTCTCTATCTGGGCGCATCGCCGCGGGCATCGCTGGCCATAATGAATGCCTCCAAAGCCATGGCTGCCATACAAGGGAGGGATTTTGTAACGCCAGACGATATCAAGAAGATGGCCCCATCGGTATTGCGGCATAGGATTATGCTTACCCCAGAGCGCGAAATGGAAGGCATTACTCCCGATAAGGTAGTGCGGCAAATATTGGAAACCATTGAAGTTCCGCGGTAAGAAGGCGGAAATTTATCAGTTTGGGAATCGTTAAATTTTGAATTGAATTAAGTGAAGAAATTCCTCAAAAGCCTGTTTCTTACCAAGCGATTTTTTATCGTCCTGTTCTCGCTTGCCGTGCTGTTTGTGGTGGCGTATTTCTTTCCGCAGCTTTTTGGGGTGGCCAGGCTTTTGTTTTATGTATTTCTGGCCGCCCTTATTTTTGACCTGCTCCTGCTCTATCGCAACAAAACCGGAATCCAGGCCCAAAGGCTTCTGCCCGACAAGCTTTCCAATGGCGATGATAATGCAATAACGATTAGGGTGGCCAACCGTTTCCAGTTCAAGGTTTCAGTGAAAATTATAGACGAGCTTCCGGTACAATGGCAGATCCGCGATTTTAGGATAACGAGCCTGCTGCAGGCTTCCGAAGCGAAAAATTTTATCTATCAGGTCCGGCCCACAGAGCGGGGCGAGTATCATTTTGGGCGGGTAAACGTATTCTCCGCAACCGTTTTAGGACTTGCATCGCGAAGACAGCAATTTTCCGAAGAAGCCATGGTGCCCAATTATCCGTCATTCCTTCAATTGAAGAAGTATGATTTTATCGCCTTCACCAATAAACTGAAACTTTTTGGGCTAAAGAAAATAAGAAAGATAGGCCACACCATGGAGTTTGAGCAGATCAAGGACTATACCCCCGGGGACGATGTGCGCAACATCAATTGGAAGGCCACAGCCAAGCGGAACAACCTGATGGTCAACCAGTTTCAGGACGAAAAGTCGCAGCCGGTCTATTCGGTCATTGACAAGGGGCGGGTCATGAAGATGCCCTTTCACCAGTTGAGCCTACTGGATTATGCCATCAATGCCACTCTGGTCATTTCAAACATCGTCCTGAAGAAACACGACAAGGCCGGGATGTTTACCTTTTCGCGCAAGGTGGCAGACCGCGTGGCCGCCCAGCGCCGGAACACGCAAATGCAGCTTATTTTGGAAACCCTGTACAATATAGACACCGATTTTTCCGAAAGTGATTTCTCGCGCTTGTTTGTGGATATAAAACGGCATATCAAGCACCGAAGCCTCCTGCTACTTTTCACCAATTTTGAAACGATGGACGCCCTGCACCGGCAACTGCCCTATCTGCAGGCTATAAACAAGACGCATCTGCTGGTGGTCATCTTTTTCGAGAATACGGAACTTAAATCCTTTATACATACCAGGGCCACCAATGTGCACGAGGTTTTTGAGAAGACCATAGCCGAAAAATTTGTTTATGAGAAAAAACTCATCATAAACGAGCTCCATAAATACGGCATACAGACCATTCTTACCGCCCCGGAAAACCTCACGGTAAACACCATCAACAAGTATTTGGAAATAAAAGCGAGAGGATTGCTATAGCGCCTCAATTTTTCTTCTGAAGCAGAAAAAAGCCATAGAATAATCTGATTAAAATTGTAAATTCGCATAAACAAAATTTACAATGACCATCACCCAATTGAGATATGTCCTGGCCGTGGCAGAGCAGCAAAATTTTACCAAAGCTGCCGAAAAATCGTTCGTCACCCAGCCCACCCTCAGTATGCAAATACAGAAACTGGAAGAAGAGCTTGACATCCAGATTTTTGACCGCGGCAAAAAGCCCATTGAGCTTACCAGCGTAGGAAAAAAAATAGTGGAACAGGCCAGAAACATAGTAAATGAGGCCGAGAGGATGCAGGATGTGGTAGACCAGGAGAAGGGGTTTATTGGCGGCGTGTTTAAATTGGGCATCATCCCCACCGTTATGCCCACCCTTTTGCCCATGTTCCTGAAAACCTTTTCCAACCGATATCCGAAGGTACAATTGAAGATCGAGGAACTGAATACCGATGAAATCATAGCCAAGATCAACGACGGTTATCTCGATGCCGCCATAGCCGCGACCCCCTTAGAACAGGAAAAGATAAAGGAGCGGCCTTTATATTATGAACCCTTTGTGGGCTATATACCCGAGGCACACCGGTTGGCCGCCAAGGGAAAATTGGAATCTGAAGATCTTGACATTGACGATGTACTGCTGTTGGAAGACGGCCACTGTTTTCGCGATGGCATCATAAACCTGTGCAAGGCTTCAAAGCACGGCGAGGGCGAGAAATTTCAACTGGAGAGCGGTAGTTTTGAAACCCTGATAAAACTGGCCGATGAAGGTTTGGGAATGACGCTGCTGCCCTATCTGCACACGCTTGACATAGCCCAAAAACAGACCAAAAACCTCCGGTACTTCCAGGAACCCTCTCCGGCGCGCGAAGTGAGCTTGATATACAGCAGGAGCGAACTGAAAATGCAGATCACCAATGCACTCTACGATATCATTTCTGGGGTTATTCGGGGCGCGATCGCCTTTCAGGATGTAAAGATTATAAGTCCGCTGAAAAAATAGGATTCTGCTATTCGGTAAAAAAAATCCCCCTGATTGCTCAAGGGGATTTTTTTATGGGTTTAGATAAATTAGACATTGGTTTAACTGCGGGTTCTGCTTTATAAGCGAATCAATCCAAAGTTTAAGCTCCTCTATCTCGTAGGGAAGCAATCGGGTCAACGCTTTTTTTAACTCTTTGCAGAACAGATTGACATCAAAACTGACTTTTGCAAGCACAGCCTTGGTATAATCAAACATTGCTCTTGCCATAGCTATTTGAGGTTTAGTTAAAAAATTTAAGTAGGTAGATTTATGCAATAGGCAGAAGATTTTTTTCTAATTCGAGATAAATATAACAAATTATTTTCAATAAAACCGCTTTCCCAACGAAACATATCGATTAAAAAAAACGCCATTTCCCCACAACGGTTGTATAGGGAGATCTAGGGTTTTATTTCAATTTTAAAGTCCATTCAAACTCAAAGATGGAAACCAATTCTCCCGTGGAATTTTTTCCTTCGGCCTTCATCCAAACGGTCTGGCCCTGGCCCGTGGCGATAGCCTCTCGGATAACCTCATCGAGGGCAGCCCCATCATTGCAGGTAAAGGTAATTTTCCCTTTGGCCTTTTTGTGAAAAGACGCCTTATTGCTTATCACGAGCATGGAAATCTTCCTTCCACTCGTCTTGATTTTGCCCATGACCAGAGCACCGGTACTCAGTTCCGCAGCCATTCCCTGAACGGCCCAGAACATGGATTTGAAAGGATTTTGGTTAATCCACCAATACCTTACCCGCGTGGTGCACGCAGTGCCTGAGATTGCAGCTACCCGCACCCCCGTGAAATAGGCAGCGGGCAGTTTAAACAATAGAAAAAGATTGATTTTCCGCGGAGATAGTTCCATTATAAATGATGTATTCCCTACGAAGATACTACAAAACCGGGCTGCGGGAAAAGTTAAAATAATGTTAATTATAGTACTATGTGTTACATACTACTGTCTTTTAGACATATATTTGCATAAGAAAATCCCTTGACCATGAAAGCAGACTATTCTGAAACCGCGAACCTAGTGGACGAAAACCAGAAGAACATCAGTACGTTTATTCACATTTCAACATTCTTAAAATGGTTTTTCCCTTTTGCCAATTTTATTGCTCCCCTATTGATTTGGACTTTTAATAAGGAAAAACCTTTTGTGGACGAGCACGGAAAGCAGGCCATCAACTTTCAATTGAGCCTAATGGTTTATTCCATACTGTTGGTACTTCTCTGTATTCCCTTCGCCATAGTATATGCGGCCGATTTTATTTCGGTGTTGGAGCGCCTGGAGCACCACAACCTTATGTATGCGGCCAACCTGGTTCAAAGCCTGTCTGGCTATCTTTTGTTGTTCGGCATTGTTTTTTTATTGATGGTAGCCCTGTTCATTCTGGAAATATATGCCGTAATCAATGCTTCGATCCACGCTTCAAGGGGCGAGCTGTACCAATATCCGCTCTGCATTCCCTTTATTAAAACACAATCTAAAACCCACACGCTATGACCACTTTAATAAGTTACCTGATGGCTGCCGTTCTGCACGCAATAGGTCTCAGCCTACCTGCGCCGCACCTGCAGGCCGATGCCTGCCGGGATACACCAGAGAATATTTCGGTTTTTGTCGCTACCCAAGCCGAATCCAGAAAGGTCTTGCACCCGAAAAAAAATTATGAAACAAATGTTATTCAGGTTCCAAATAGCCAGGAATACTTTTTTACCTTAAACATCTAAAACACATGAAAATAGAAAACACAAAAGCACAGATGCGAAAAGGAGTTTTGGAGTTCTGCATACTTTCTGTCCTAAAAGATGGAGAAGCATATACCTCAGATATTCTGGAAAGCCTGAAAACCGCGCGCATGCTGGTGGTAGAAGGCACGATTTACCCCCTACTCACCCGCTTGAAGAATGCAGGCCTGCTTGCATACCGCTGGGAGGAATCTACCGGCGGACCACCGCGAAAGTACTATAGCCTTACCGAAAAAGGAAAGCTTTTTCTAAATGAGTTGAACCAGACCTGGAGCGAACTGCAACAGGCCGTGAACAAAATAACCAGCGAAAACAACACAAAATGAACAAGACAGTAAACATAAACTTGGCAGGCACCTCATTCCATATTGATGAGGACGCCTTTGCAAAACTTTCACGATACCTTGAAGCCATAAAGAGTTCTTTGGGCAGTGCCCAGGGAAGTGAGGAAATCATGCAGGACATCGAGGCCCGCATCGCTGAACTTTTCTTGGAGAAAATTGAATCTCCGCAACAAGTGGTAACGCTCGCCATGCTCGACCAGGTAATTGCGGTGATGGGCCAGCCCGAAGACTATGAGGTTGATGAGGAAATCTTTGAGGATGTACCCCCAGCCGGCTCGGGTGCCAAATCGCGGGGCCATGCTGCCCACAAACAATTATTCCGCGATGTGGACAACAAGTACATTGGCGGGGTATCATCAGGTATCGCCCATTATTTAGGGATAGATGCCATCTGGATACGTTTGCTCTGGGTATTGCTTGTAGTAGCCGGGTTCGGATCGCCCATTTTGGTCTATATACTCTTGTGGATCTTGGTGCCACCTGCCCTTACAACTACCGATAAACTAAAAATGACGGGCCAGCCGGTAAACATCTCCAATATTGAACGGAAGTTTAAAGAGGGGTTTGATACCGTGGCAGACCGCGTAAAGAATGTTGATTACGACAAGTACGGAAACAAGGTAAAAAGCGGGGCGTCCAGTTTTTTTGATGGCCTGGCCAATTTTCTCGTCGCCCTGTTTAAGGTCTTTGCAAAGTTTATAGGTATCATCATCATCATTGTTTCGCTGGCAATTATTATTGGTTTGGTGGTAAGTTTCTTCACTTTCGGCTCGGTCGATTTCTGGGGCAATAGCGATTTAAACGAGTATCTCGCTATGGCATACACTTCTACCGTGCCCTTGTGGTTGGTGGCCCTCTTGCTGCTGTTTGCCATAGGTATTCCGTTTTTCGCCCTCTTTATATTAGGACTCAAGCTGCTTATTAGCAATTTGAGGTCTATGGGGGCTACCGTGAAGATTTCGCTCATTGTCGTTTGGGCGCTCTCGATAATTGGGCTCACTATCCTGGGCATCAAGCAAGCTACAGAGCAGGCGCAGGACGGCAGCTATTTCGAAGAGCGCGTCCTGCCGTTCCAAAAAGAGGATACCTTAATGATCGCTATGCGGGCCGACAGACAGTTTGGCTACCAAGTAGCCCGTAGCTCAGACTTACAATTGAAGTACACTGACGATAACAAGAAAGTCATCTATTCCAGCAATGTGATTTTGGAAATAGTGGCCCACAACGACTCGGTGACCAAGATGGTAATTGAAAAAAACGCCGTGGGCAGCACCCAGCTTGAAGCCAAGAAAAGAGCCCAGGACATTGATTATAATTATTCCTTTCAGGATAACAGTTTAATTCTGGATGGTTTCTTTACCACCCCAACAGAAAACAAATATCGCGATCAACAGATGCAGATAACCATTTATGTACCTTCGGGAACGGTGGTGCACAGTGAAGAAAACGTTACTTCCTATTTTCCATATAATTCCGATTTTTCGGAAGTGACACATTACGACAACCAACCGCATTATTTTAAGGTCATGAAGGACCAGGTGTACTGTTTGGATTGTGAGGTCGTGGATTCAAACAAAACCCCGTCCGATTCGCTCGGGCAAAGCAAGTCTGAAATAGATAGTACCTCCTTCCAAACAAAAGAAGGATGGGAAGCGCAGGTAAAGGAAGACCTCGACAAATACCAACAGCAGTAACCTCAAAATATCGTCAAGTTCCAAATAAGTTCCACAAATTAATCAATAATCATAAAAACCTATCATTATGAAAACCGCAAAACTCTTTCTCATATCCTGCCTTGCCCTGGTCGTGGGCGCCTGCCACTTCAGCATTAATTCCGGTGAACGCGGAAATGGCCACGTAGTCACCCAAGAAAGACAGGCAGCCGAAGACTTTAACCAAGTACGTGGCAGTGCCGGCCTCGACGTTTACCTGACCCAGGGCGACGAAAACAAAATTGTGGTAGAAGCCGATGAAAACCTTCTACAGTATATAGAAACCGAAGTGACAGACGGCAAGTTGCACGTCACCACTTCAGAAAACATTGGCCGGGCCAGCGCCAAAAAAGTTTATGTAACCTATAAGCAATTGGATAATATTGAAGCCAGCAGCGGGGCCGAAGTTCACGGAAATTCCGTTATTAAAAGTCAAAATCTATCCTTAAAGAGCAGTAGCGGAGCCGAACTGAAAGTAGAGATATTTTCACAGAACGTCACCGCCAAAACCAGTAGCGGGTCCAATATGGAAATTGCAGGCAAGGCTACTTCCCTAACCGCAGACGCATCGAGCGGGAGTGAACTGGATGCCGAAAAACTATTGGTATTAAATTGTAGTGCCGAAGCTTCCAGCGGGGCCAAAGTGAGCGTCAACGTAAAAGAAAAACTCGATACCCGAGTGAGCAGCGGGGGCGACATCAACTATTATGGCGATCCGGTTTCGGTAAATTCAAATAAGAGTCATTCGGGAAAAGTCAACAAGATGTAGCGTTTGGCAACCACTAAACACCCGGCGGCGCTTCCCATTTCATAAAAAGGCCTAACAGTATCATAAATCCCTGTTAGGCCTTTGGTCATTTATAATAAATTTAAGAGGGTTTTACTCGAAAATATCGACATTTAAAATAAAACCCTAATTATGAAAAGATTAATTTTTATTCTAGCAACGATGGTTACCCTAGCCGCATGCAATTCTGATGATGATGCCGGCACAGTGGCGACCCATGATTTTGAGAACATAAAAACCGTCCTTCCCAACGGCTCGTGGAAGATAAGTAAACTGGTTGACGGCCAAGACGACCACACATCGAATTTTGAAAGTTTTACCTTTTATTTTGATAGTGACGGAACTGTGGAGGCAAAAACCGACCTATTTACCGAACCCGGAACCTGGGCCTATGTCACCACAAGCGCTGACGGCGAAGAGCTCGTACTTCAGTTTGGCCAGCCCGATCCTTTTGATGAGATCAGCGATGATTGGGATATCATCTCGGTAACCAATGCCAAAATTGAGCTCAAGGACGATGATGGCAATGAGGGCGTGGAGCTTTTGACATTTTCCAAACTATAAATATTTAAATAGCGAAAACAAAAAAGCCGTCTGTGAGGAGAATATACAGCCGGCTTTTTTTATTTGGTTCGCGCCTAAGCGGTAACTTCAGACTCAATAGTGGCCAAGTAACGCTCGGCATCAAGCGCGGCCATACATCCCGTACCGGCAGCGGTAACCGCCTGTCTGTACTCTTTATCCTGCACATCGCCACTGGCAAAGACTCCGGGTTTGTTGGTCTTTGTGGTTTTGCCCTTGGTTATGATATATCCGGTGTCGTCCATCTCCAATTGGCCTTTAAATATCTCGGTATTGGGTTTATGGCCAATGGCGATGAAAAGGCCGGTGATCTTGATTTCCTCCTTTTCATTGGTTTGGTTGTTTACAATTCGCAGGCCTTCCACTACTTGATCACCCAGAACCTCATCAACCTCCGTATTATAGAGTACTTTCAAATTCTTCGTATTGTTGACGCGGTGCTGCATCGCTTTGGAGGCGCGCATATAATCTTTCCTGACCAGCATGGTTACCGAGTTGCAGATATTGGCCAGATAGGTAGCCTCCTCTGCAGCCGTATCGCCCGCCCCTACAATGGCCACATCCTGCCCTTTGTAAAAGAATCCATCACAGACAGCACAGGCGGACACCCCACCGCCACGAAGCCGCTGTTCACTGGGTAGCCCTAAATATTTGGCCGTGGCCCCCGTTGAGATTATCACCGTTTCAGCCTCTAATTGGGTAGCATTGTCAACCGTTACTTTGTGGATTCCCCCAACCTCATCACTGAACTCCACCTGGGTCACCATGCCCATGCGCACTTCGGTCCCAAAACGTTCAGCTTGTTGTTGTAGTTGTACCATCATAGTGGGGCCATCAACCCCTTCCGGATAGCCGGGAAAGTTGTCAACATCGGTGGTGGTGGTCAATTGGCCTCCAGGTTCCAACCCGGTATAAAGCACCGGTTTCAAATCGGCACGGGCTGCATAAATAGCAGCCGTATAGCCAGCCGGTCCTGAACCGATTATAAGACATTTTATTCTTTCTACTGTTTCGCTCATGATGATTCCAATTCTATTTAGAACGGCAAAAATAACAACTTTCCAAGGATTCTGCCCTTAAAAGTGGTGAAGAATTCAAAATACACTTATAAGAAATTCCTATCTATTTGTGAAGATTTATCTGAAGCGTTTCTGAGCATTTATAGCGCTGGGCTTTAAATTCCTGAGGGTGGCTTTCAACCGTTTTGTTATAAAAGGGCACCATTTCCGAAAATTTTTGTTTCCATTTATTTGAATCGGCCTTTTTGGGATAGGCATAGTGTAGCAAACCGATCATAATATCAACTGCCACCGAAGCTCCGGGAGAAGCGCCCAAGAGTGCGGTTATCCTCCCATCCTTGCTGTGCACTACCTCGGTGCCAAATTCAAGGGTACCGCCTTCATCGGCATCCCGTTTGATGATCTGCACCCTTTGGCCGGCCACCTTCAATTCCCAGTCTTTACTTCGGGCCGTGCGCACAAATTTCCTCAATTCCTCCATACGGTCGCCGTGGTCCATTCGTACCTGCTCTATCAAATATTTTGTCAAGGGAATGTTATGCCAAAACACGCCCCACATGGAAGGAATATTGTCCCATTTAATGCTTTTGAAAAGATCGAGATAAGAACCTTCCTTAAGGAACTTGGTGCTAAACCCCGCAAACGGTCCAAACAGCAGCTCCCTTTTGCCGTCAATATATCGGGTGTCGAGGTGTGGCATGCTCATGGGCGGGGCTCCCACTTCGGCCTTGCCGTAGACCTTGGCGTGATGTTGGCAGATTACCTCCCGATTGTTGCAGATGAGCCACTCTCCACTCACGGGAAAGCCTCCGTAACCATCCTTTTCGTCAATCTCCACCTTTTGCAGCAAAGGCAGAGCCCCACCTCCGGCACCTATAAAAACATGCTCGGCATCGCAATGGTGGTGGTCTCCCCTGTGCAGATCCTTTATCTTGACCAGCCAATCAACGCCCTCGGTGGGATCTATATCCTCTACTTTGTGGCCGGTGTAAACCGGGGTGTCAAATTGTGTTTCCAATATTCGAAAAAAAGTACGGGTAAGCTGGCCGTAATTTACCTCGGTACCCAGTTCCATCCTCGTTGCAGCTATGGTTTCAGAAGGGTCGCGATTTTGCATCATCAAGGGAAACCACTGGGTCATTTTCTCAAAATCTGTGGTAAACTCCATTTCTTCAAACATAGGATGCTTGCGCATTTCCTCTACGCGTTTCTTCAGAAATCTTACGTTGTCTTCTCCCTCAACCCAGCTATGGTGGGGAACGGCATGGATAAAATCTTTCGGGTTTTCGATCAAGCCTTCCTCTACCAAAAAGGACCAAAATTGTTTCGATATCTCAAACTGCGAACAAACGTGCAAAGCCTTGGAGATATCAATAGAGCCGTCGGGCAGTTCTGGCGTATAGTTCATTTCACAAAAAGCTGAATGCCCGGTCCCTGCATTGTTCCATGCTGCCGAGCTTTCGAGCGCTACCTTATCGAGTTTTTCGAGGATGAGGATTTTTTGGTTTTTATCGATCAACTTTAGCATAAGCGCGAGCGTGGCACTCATAATTCCCCCGCCTACGCAAATGAGGTCATATTCCTTTTCAAACTTGCTTTGGGATGTCATAACTGGAAGTATTTGATCCAAAATTACTTATTCACAGAGAGTTTGGGCCTTAAAGAAGTATTAATACTTGGCGACTAAAGGTGCCTACCAAATTTTTGCAGTATTTAATGCCGAAGCGGCTTGCCAAATTTTATAAATTGATTATTTTTGCAACTCAAATTTCGGGATATGGCACTTCGACAGGCTCAGTGTAAACTGCACCACTTGAAGCTCCCGAAATAAAATGCCAAACGTGCTTTCTAGAAGGCACGAAAAAAAACATCAATCGGGATGTGGCACTTCGACAGGCTCAGTGTAAACTGCACCACTTGAAGCTCCCGAAATAAAA
>CAYSLM010000026.1:8829-9092 GCA_964431895.1 uncultured Aequorivita sp. | reverse complement strand
TGCCAAACGTGCTTTCTAGAAGGCACGAAAAAAAACATCAATCGGGATGTGGCGCAGTCTGGTAGCGTATACGTCTGGGGGGCGTAGGGTCGCAGGTTCAAATCCTGTCATCCCGACCAATAAAAGAGGATATCTCCAACAGGTATCCTCTTTGCTTTTTGGGGTGGTGCCCGAAGGGTGCCGTACGGCGAACTTTCCACCCCGGTCGAAATCCTGTCATCCCGACCAATAAAAGAGGATATCTCCAACAGGTATCCTCTTTG
>CAYSLM010000026.1:0-8729 GCA_964431895.1 uncultured Aequorivita sp. | reverse complement strand
CTTTTTGGGGTGGTGCCCGAAGGGCGCCGTGCGGCGAACCACTTTCAAATTCATGGTGAAAAAACGGATTAAGGAAAGTTTTTTGGGATTTCTACAAAATCTGTTTTTTCCCCGTGAATCAAGGAAACAACAGAGACGATTGTCCAGCTATTTTAGCTATCACTACACTTACCAGCTGCCGCCTCCACCTCCGCCAAAGCCGCCGCCCGAGGAACCCCCGCCCGATGACCCGCTGCTGGAAGGCGCGCTTACCATGGTACTCTGGGTGGTGGAAATAGTATCGGAAAATGAGTGGGCAAAATTGTGCATGGTATAAAAACCCGCTGTTGATGTATACCAACTGGGAGGCTGCACATCGAGTGCCTCAAATTTCTTGGCCCATCGCTCAAATAGCCCAAACGCCAGCGCATAGGCCATGGTTGTCTCAAAGTATGAGGGACTATCACGCAGCAGCATCTTTAGTTTATTTTCCTCCGCAATTCTGATAAAATTTTTGAACCCCTTCAACTCGGTTAACATCGCATTGCCCTTGGCATTTTTTCGGACCAAATAAAACGACATAAATATAAGAAAGATTACCACGGGTACTACAGCGACAGCAGCGATGATTCCCCACAAAAACAGAAATCCAAAGAACAGGATCATACCCATAAGGAAAATGCCGATTATGGTATATCCTTGGACTTGCTTTGCCTTGGGATCATAATATATCTGGGCCTTGCGCTTTAATTGCTTTTTGGCCTCGGCCATAGTGGTATAAAAGGAATCCTTCAGACTGCTGATCAGTACTTCCTTTTCGCCGGTGCCCGGGCTTTTACCGAAAAGTCCTTCAAACATGGTTTCTTCATAGTCTGGTGCATTCATGGGCAAAGGCCGAAGGCGGGTGAGCTTGGTATCTTCCTTTCCGAACCATCCTTCTTTGGGAATCTGCGTTACCTTTATAATCCCGCGCGAGCCCCAACAGGGAATTAAGGAGACCAGGTCTGGAGTGTCTGCCCGGTCGTCAATAAGAAAGCCAGCCATGGCGGGGTCTATGCCTTGGGGTGGGTAATAGCTGGTTGTGGCCACCACCCGGTCATCTTTCCCAAAACGGTTCCAGACCCAATAAAATGCCAGAAGCATCGCGGCCAGGATAAGGGTCCACCCATAATCTGTCCAGAAGGGCCACCAAGGTTTGGTCTCTGCTACGGAACCCTGCGGCAGGTTTATAAGTACCGTTACGCTTTCGCCTATACCCGAACGGAACCCTTCCCGGCTCTTAACCGAAAACGCACCGTCTGAAAGGGAAACGTCAAATTGGTCACTCGCCTGGGTGGTTCCCTGCGGGCCTGCGTACACAAAAATATCATCTGTCGATGGGGTGACGCCGGCCGGCAATTGTACGGTAAAATCAATTTGGTTAAAGGGAGCGCGCCAACCATCGGGTTTTACGTTCCAATAAAAACGTATCTGCCCATCCCCGTATAGAAAAGCATTGTACACCCGATATTTTATCTGGTAGTGCTCTGGGCCCATCACGGTCTTGTCCTTATCGCCTATCTTGATCTGAAAGTTATTGCTAACTTTTTCAAAGAAAATAGGATCGGCCTCAAATTTATGGCCGGGCACCTTTACCTTTCTTATCTTGATCTTCCGCTCGCTGCGATTTCCGTTTTGATCCACCAGATCATACTGGGTGCGTATAACCCGAAAAATACCGTGTTTGGGTGAGGTAAAAGTAATGTCATAATTTTCAACTACATCAAAATAACCGGCCTGATCCAAGATAATGTGGGCCTGATAGCGGTCCACCACAAAACCTTGGGCGGCCAAGCTCATGGAAAACAACAAACAAACGAACGGAAATAGTCTTTTTGGCCCTAGGCAACTGCCAATGTATCTATATGTGAATGGACCACTCACCATCTGTAGATTTATGTTGTTAAGAAGAAATTCAAGCTTTCCATAAAACCTATTGAAAACTTACTTTTACATTTTGGCGTTCGGCTTCGTCTGTCTCAAAATAATCAAAATGCTGGTAGTTGAACATGCCCGCAAATAGGACGCCGGGCAGGCTTTCGCCATAGGTATTGTTTACTCTTACCGTGCCGTTGTAGTACCGGCGGCTGCGCTCTAGGTTCTCCTCTATTTCATTGAGCTTTTGCTGCAGGTCAAGAAAGTTGGCATTGGCCTTCAGCTCTGGATAGGCCTCGCCCAAGGCAAAAATGCTACGCAGGGTTTGCTGCAATTGGTTTTCGGCCTTTATTTGCGCATTGATATCGTCTGGGGGCACGGCAATGGCCGCATTCCTGGCCTTGATCACATCCTCCAAAGTGCCCTTTTCGTGGGCGGCATAGCCCTTTACGGTTTCCACCAGATTGGGGATAAGATCATAGCGCCTTTTAAGAGCCACGTCAATATTGCTCCAGGCATCCTTGACCATATTTCTGTTCTTTACAAAACGGTTGAAGATGATGACCACCAAAATGACTACCACGGCAACAATGCCAATAAGAAGAAGTACAGTTCCCATAATTTTTTATTCGGTTTGGAAGGAAAGCTATTTCTTCAGAATAGATTTCCTATAGTTGATTAAATTATAAAGGTAATCGGATTCTGCGAAATACGGCTTACATAAGAAAAATTTTTAATTTGAAAATGGTAAATTACCGCTCACCGATTCAATTTCGATTAAGAAGAAATAGTATTCCGAAGAAACCAACCAATGAACAATTTCGAGAAAAAAGAAGACTATAACAACTTGCTTCCGCGTGACGGCCATGCGATATATTACGGACCCATTTTTACGGAAGAAGAAGCCGATGCCCATTTCGAAGCTTTGCTTAAAACCATCGCTTGGCAAAACGATTCGGTTATTCTCTTCGGAAAAAAAATAACTACCAAACGAAAAACGGCCTGGTACGGAGGCAAAGCCTATGAATATACCTATTCAAAAATAAAGCGGAAGGCCCTGCCCTGGACTGGAGACCTGATAAAAATTAAATCCAAAGTGGAAAGCCTTTGCGGCGAAACCTTCAATACCTGCCTGCTCAATCTCTATCACGATGGCACCGAAGGCATGGGCTGGCACACCGATGCCGAAAAAGACTTGAGAAAGAATGCCGCCATTGCCTCTCTGAGCCTGGGTGCCGAACGCAGGTTTCAATTTCGGCACAAAGAGGATAAGAACATTATTTCCGTAAAACTTGAGCACGGCAGCCTGTTGCTTATGAAAGACCCTACCCAATCCCATTGGAAGCACCGATTGCCGCCAATGGCCAAAGTAAAACAGCCGCGAATAAACCTTACTTTTAGGTCTATAGCCGAATGATTTTGGGCACTTATCAAAAAATCAGTGTCCTGATTGAAAGGAAAAGATCAATTGTTTATTGACGACAGAAAGAAAACCGCATTGGCCATAAAGAGTTTTCCGTTTTGCCAAAAGCTTCTGAAGGTAACGTCGTCAACCATGTACACCACACTTCCACGACCTTTATGTGCCTGTGCGAAAACGATGGAGTTCTGTAGCGCGGTCTGCGCCCTTTCCCCCGAAAAACCCGACACACTTTCTGGCTCGGTGATATAGGCTACATTATAGCCGTCTTGCAATAGACCGTAGGAATCGTTGCCCAGTTTTAAACTATAATAAACCGGCCCGTAACCAAAGGCAAGCGGGTGGGTGTCATCAACCTGAACCTTGTAGATGCTGCCCGTTATCATATCTTTTGTGCTTTCCAACTCACGTTGTGCATAGGGCGTTAAATTGCCCAGGCTATCCTTTTCTTGTGCGGCAGCTTCTTGTTCATTCCTTTTCAATTGGTAGCCATCCTTACCCTCAAAAATCTCCAGGGCACTACCTATGGCAATGAGCTGCCCGCCGCGTGAAATCCATTCCTCTATTTTTTTAAAATTGGTATCATTGAGAATCTCGTGGTAATTGCCATCCGGCAGGATGAGGACATCATAATCATTCCAGGCCACCTTATCAATAGTACGCGTATTAATGGAGGTAATGGGATATTGCAACTGGGTTTCAAAAAAATGCCAGAGCGCTCCATAATTCAAGGAGGAAGTGCCCTCGCCCTGCAGCAAGGCAATCTTTCTGTTCTTGACCAGATGCACGTATTGCGAACCAAAATCTGTAAGCTCATCGGCAAAACTGGTGGGTGAGGCATACAAACTGCGCTCCATGTGATTGGCGATGGCTATGAGCTGTGAATCAAATTGGGAATTTTTTTTATTGTCGCTTCGGGTGATGATAAGGCTTCCGCGGCCAAAGTGGTTTCCGGCAAAACGTAGTTCCCTTTCCGAGAACCGAACCTTGATGCCGGCCTTTAGCAGAGCTGCCAAAAATTCCGCATCGCGCAGGCTGTTCCACTTGGCAATGTATCCTGCGGCGGTGGGAAAGGCCACATTGGCCACAGCCAGCTCAGGCAGCTTATCAGTAGCAGGGACCAAAGTGGTACTGGCAACGCCTTCCAACCCAAATGCGTATGGAAGGCTCCAAGCCGTAATGTCATAAGTTATGGGCGTGCTAAGGGCGGTATGTGGTTCAAACAGTACCGAAACCATTTTCCCCTTGGGTTGGTCTGTACTTATCACCAAGGCACCATCAGCCTCCATCCTGCCTATTTTATTGGTCGAATAATCATAGCCCCTAACTTTTCCAGAATGGGTAAAACCATATGTTATCTCATGATGGTCAAGCAATTGGGCAAGGGCGTGGATTTTATCAGGATGGCCATTGAGTACGAAGCTCTTATATTTAAGGTCATTGTTGTTGAAGAATTTTTTAAACTCCGTATTGAGCTCCTCGGCATTTTTTGATGCCATTTCCACGGTGGAAAGCCCCGAAACGGTGTGGTGGGCTATTCGATCTACCAAGGTAAGCAGGATGTCCTCATCATTCTCGATTCCCAGGCCGGCCATTCCGTGGCCGGCTTGCTCATAGGTCATCCCGATGGCGCCCATATAGAGCGGATAGGTATCGCCATAGCTGGGATAAAGCAGGTCAAAACTTTCCCGGGTAAAGAACAGCCAACCTTTTTCATCAAAGTATTTGGCGTTGTTTTTTCCAATTTTATTTTGGAATTGCCGCTGCCAGGGGGTTATTATATTATGGATCGGTTCGGCCGCCGGCGCGAAGTAATAAGGGTTATTGATAAATTGCTCGTGAAAATCAACGTGGATATGCGGCATCCATTGGTTATAAATCCTTAATCGTTGTTGGGTCTCCACCTGGCTGGCCCACATCCAGTCGCGGTTCAGGTCAAAAAGATAATGGTTGGGCCTACCCCCGGGCCAGGGTTCATGATGCTCGGTAGCATCCTGGGAAGGGTTATAGGGAGTTGCCTTTACCTGGTTGTACCAGTTTACGTACCTATCCCTTCCATCGGGATTTACACCCGGGTCCATGATAATTACGGTGTTCTGCAGCCAAGCCTTATGCTGGGTAACCAACCGGTAGATCGTATTCATAGCGGCCTCACTGCTGCTGGCTTCATTGCCGTGAACGTTGTAGCTAAGCCACACAATGGCCTTCTGTGGGTGGGCGGTGCCGGGCAGCAGGCCGATATTCCGCAAATTTTCGGTTCGGATCTGCTCTAGGTTTTTCAAGTTTTCTTCGGAAGAAATTACAGCATAGGTAAGCCTTCTCCGCTCATTGGTTTTGCCATAGTCATAATACTTGACCAGCCTGCTGTTAGCCGCCACGTGTTCAAAATAGGAAACCACGTCAACATGGCGGCTGAATTGGGTACCCAGCTCATAGCCCAGAAATTCGGAAGGTGATTTTAACTGTGCCTGGCCGAAAAACGGAACCATCAATAAAAATAGGAGAAAGCGTTTCATCAAAAAGGAAATTAGGTTTTTAAGAATCTTCTGCCAAAGCTATGCATTGTCGCCAAAATGGCCACTTCATTTAAAAGAAAGTACAGTCCGGTCAAATGGCTCCGGTTTTGAGTTTACTCGTCGTCGTTATAACGCGAGATTTCCCGGTCGTAAAAATCGTTGGCCTGTTGGATCAGGCCTTCGGCTTCGGTCTCGAGTTCTTTTTCATCGGCCGCATCAAAATCCTCGAGCCATTCTACCTCATCGTTTTCAAGATTGATGATAAATCGTGGAAATTCAGTATGAATCACGAAAATGGCGGTGGGGTAATCGCTGTTGTCGCCGAGTAAGAATTTAGGGAAATCCATCTTTTTCAATTTTAGTTAAAAACAAATAGTGCACTTCAGAAGGAAACGCTCCTTCCATTATATTTTCAATTTTGACGTATCAATTTCTTTGAAAGATAATTAAATCTTATAAATAACATGATGCCGCTTGCCGAGAGGCCCGCCAAAAGCCCGATCCATATCCCCATACTTTCAAGGGCGGTGTGCATGCTCAGGTAGTAGGAAATGGGAAACCCGATAATCCAGTAGGCGATAAAGGTAAAGACCGTGGGCAACTTTACGTCCTGCATCCCCCTCAAGGCACCGAGGGCCACTACCTGTAGGGCATCGGTAAATTGGAAGATTGCGGCAATGACCAAAAGTTTGGAAGCAATGGTGACTACCTCAAAGTTATCGGCAAATTCGGCGGCATTGTCATAATCCAAAAAGATTTTGGGCAACTGCCCGTTAAAGAGTATAAACCCAATAGCAAAAATAAGCGACAGGATGGAGGTCAAGAGGAAGATGGAAATGGCCACCCGGCGGAGTTCCCGGAAGTTTTTCAGCCCTTTTTGGTTTCCTACCCTAATCATCGCTGCCACGCTGAAGCCCATGGCTACCATAAAGGTCATGGAGGCCAGGTTGAGGGCAATTTGGTTTGCGGCTTGGGGGTTTTTGCCCAACACACCCGAAAGCCAAACCGCCGAAGTAAATATACCTACCTCAAACAACATTTGCATGGCTGAGGGAAAACCGAGATTGAGCAATTTTTTAAGCATGCTTCTGCTAAGCGTAAAGATTTTTATATTGGTGACAAAAAAGCGCGAATTTTGCTTTCGGGCCAGCAAATACCAAAGATATGCCACCATGACCACCCGGGAGGCCAGCGTACCGATGGCGGCCCCCACGACCCCGAGCTGGGGAGCGCCGAATTTCCCGAAGATAAACATGTAATTGAGCAGGATGTTTACCAAATTGGCCACAATGGTGGCGTACATGGGGAAGCGGGTCATACTCATCCCATCACTGAATTGTTTAAACGCCTGAAAAACGATAAGGGGCACCAATGATGCAGCAACCAGGGTAAGGTACGGCATGGCCAGATCAACCACCTCGGGGGGTTGGTTCATCACGTACATTAAAGGTTTGGCAGCCATAACCACCCCAAACAGGATTAGCCCCAAAACGGTACACAAAAACAGCCCATGCTTAAAGGATGCCTTTCCCTTGGCCCGGTTTCCCTCTCCATCGGCTTCGGCTACCAAGGGGGTAATGGCTGTGGAAAAACCGACGCCCAGGCTCATGGCCACAAACATAAAACTGTTCCCCAGTGAAACGGCGGCCAGCTCGGCACTGCCCAATTGGCCCACCATTATATTATCGACAAGTGCTACAACCTGATGGCCCAGCATCCCGAGGATTACCGGTGCGGCAAGCTTGGCATTGTATTTAAATTCGCTGGTGTAATCAGAAAAAGGCAATCCTCAAATTTTTGCGCAAATATAGGATTTGCCCATGGTTTTGCAGCTTTATGCACTTATTAATCGATCTTCTTGGAATTGATTTTTTCCAATTTGTTTTTGGCACTTATCCATTTGGCCAAGTACTTGGTACTTCGCAAAGTGTGGTGCTGGAGTATTTGGCCCATAAAATTGTTTCGCCTGTGAAAGGATAGATTGTCTCGGAGAAAATGGATTTTTTCCCTGAAATCATCCTCAAACAGCTGTTTGCCAAAACGCCGTCGGATAAGCCTGAAGCCGTTGTTTTGGGCATTTTTCCAGCAACCATCATCCGTATAAAGTTTGACGGCCATTTCAGCAAAATCACTGGTTGAAGTGGTCAGTATGCCTCCGAACGGCAACGCACCGCACATTCCCTCGGCACCAATTTCTGTGGTAACGGTAGGTAAACCCAAGCGCATGGCATCAACAAGTTTTCCCTTTAGGCCAGCCCCAAAACGAAGCGGGGCGAGCTGCACGCGGTAATGCACCATGGTGGCTTCCAGATCGGGAGCCCAACCTTTGATGAGGAATCCATTTTTTTCGTCATCCAGTTGCTGGATCTTTTTCGGGGTATAGGCACCGTAGATATGCAGCTGGGCCGAAGGAAGTTGTTGTTTTATCTGACGCCAAATTTTAGCCAACTCGACTACCGCATCTACGTTTGGGGCATGCAATAGATTGCCGATGGCCATAAAATGAGCCCGCTTTTCAAAAGAAACTGCTTTTTGCGGAAGAGCCTTGACCAGGAAGGGCAGGTAAAAAAGGATTTTAGCGGGGATATGAAAGGTATCTTGGAGCAGTTCCATTTCATCTTCCGAAATGATCAAGGAGAGGTCGCACCGCAGGATACTGGCCAGCTCCCGTTTGGCAGTTTCTGAAAAAAGATTGGCTTGGGCCACAGGCTTTCCCGCGCGAATGGCTTCTTCCCTAGCCTTTCGCAGAAAATGCAGATCTTCGGTATCGAGTATCTTTATACAATCTGGGCAGGTTTCAGACACGCGCCAACCAAATTGCTCTTCGGAAAGATAACGGTCAAATATGACTATTTCGGGCATCAATTCTTTTAGAAAGATGTCAAAAGAATCGTGGTTCA